>JAITQR010000071.1 GCA_031288815.1 Treponema sp. | reverse complement strand
GCCCCAGGTATTTAATATAACCCTCAAGTCCCGTAGAGGTCTTGCGGTCGTTTTCAAAAAAAGCCGAATAGGAGTCAAGACCGGGCCGGAAACCTTTGCGGATGATGAGATTCACGTTTATAAGATCCAGTTTTTCGTGAAAATCCGCCCCGGCGCTTCCCTGGACGCAGTGATCCGGCCAAAGCGCCTGACTTTCCCCGCCGGGGAGTTCCAGGACTTCCCCGGGCTTTCTGCCCTGGGCGGAGGCGAAGGACACGTGTCCCCGGGGGTGCCAGTCGGCGGTGGCTATTACCCGCCCCCCCCGCCGCCCGAATTCTCCCGCCAGGGTATTCAGGGGAGGGATAACCTCGTCCCCCCTTTCAACCGCCAAAGCGCCGGCGGGAAGTTTTTCCCCCCCGGACAATACGTAGGGAGGGCAAAAATCGTTCTGTACGTCTATTTCGATAAGCGCCGTTTTTGAGATGTCAATAATCATGCAAACCACCTCTTTTTATAGTAACAAGAAGGGCGGGGCAGGGCAATACAAGGGGCGAGCCTTCGGTTACATAGGACTTGTTCAACAAGCCGCTTGCTTCGCGAGGCTCGCGCTTTCCCGCCGACGAACCTTCGGTTCACCGGCGGTGGAATCGCGGTATTTTTAGCGGAAAGTTTAATGCCCAAGAGCCCGTTTACGCGGGGGAGTTTCGGGGCGAGCCTGTTGATTGGCGTAACCGAAGGATATCGTCAGCCGTTCTGTTCATGTTTGTTTTTAGCCCGGGGTCCGCCCCGTGTTCAATCAACAGCTTGCGCAGCCCTTCCGGATAAGCCGCCGCCGCGATATGCAAAACCGTCCAGCCGGCATGGTTTTGCTGGTTTATATTGATACCGGCCTCCAGCAGCGCTAAAACATTGGCAACCTGCCTCTGCTGTACTTGCCGCGCATCGGTATAATACGGCATATCGCCTATAAAATTAATTTTCGCGGTAGTTTCGTTTTCAATTACCGGGGACTTCCAGTTAATACTGGGGCCGTATACGGTTATCGCGTAAAACAACGCCGTATGCCCGTTGCTGTCGAGCACATTCACGTCAACGCCGGCATCTAAAAGAAAACGTGTCAAATCAACATTGTTGTACCGCGCCGCCAGGTGCAGAATGCCGCTTCCCGAATCGGTTGTTCCGCGCGGCACGTCCGTGACAGTTATTGGCATTCCAAGGTCTATGCCGAAAGCCTCTATCGCGGATTTATAATGTTCCGGCTCGATATTAAGCAGTATATACGGGCTGGTCAGCGTGCCCTTGCTGACATCTTTCGCTATTTTGATTTTTTGCTCAAAAGTCAAATTCTTTCTTGAAAAGAGATAATAAAAAGCCCTGGCGTTTTTATTGCAGTCAACGCCGCTTTCCACCAGTGCCCGGGCTTTATCATACCGCGCGTTTATCAAAGCGTCTAAAAACCTCTGTTCAGGATCGTTAGCGCCTTTTCCCGGTGTCGCGCAGCCGGCCAATACCAAACCGGCTATTAGTATTATGCCGGCCAAAATACTAACCGCCCCGCCGTGTTTGTCCAGTGATCCGTAAAACACTTCCTTCATCATCTTTCTCCTTGATAGTAATAGAGTTATCCGGAAACTTCGGTTTCCGAATGGCAAGCCCTTGGAAACAACAGGTAAACCGAGGCTTTTCCAAAACCAGCCGGGTTTACGGTCTTTTGATCGGGTCCGCATAAGGCCGGGAACAGGAGGATCGCGGCGGCCAGGGAGCCCAGGGTTCCCCAGAGGATCCCCCGGGACAGGGCGGCGGGGAAGCCTTCCCCGCCCATGAGGGCAAGAGGCGCCGCCCCGGCTATTCCGGTAAGGGATGTGGTAAGGATGCTCTGAATTTTTTCCCGTACCCGGAAATGAACGGCCCTCAGCCGAGCCCCCTCGATGTAGATGGCGTTATTAACGCTGAGGCCGCTTATCACCACCAGCGCCGCCATGTCGCCCATCTCCAGGGGCTTTCCGGAGAGAAATCTTACCAGGAGGGGAACCGCGCAGGAGACGGGAATAATTGAGGCGATACGGACGGCGCTTCTCCACTTTTCCGTGAGGCAGAGAAGAACAAGGAAGATGCCCCCGCCGCTTCCCAGGAAGGCGAAAAAGAGGGTTCCGTACTGGGCCTCCAGGAGTTCCAGATCCCGGGAGAGGAGGTAGCCGTAGCCCTTCCGGGCCGGTTCTATTCCGTCCGTCCCACCGGAACCGGTTTCGGCGGATTCCGCCAGGGCCCTCTTTACCGCCCCGGCGGCCTGGCTGGAACTGGGGGCTCTGAGATGGACGGTGAAGTAAGCCGCCCTTCTGCCGTCCCGGCGGTATATTTTGCCTGTCCCCGGCCTCTCCCGCAGGCTTCCCAGGGTTTCAAGCCGTACCGCCCCGGCGGGAGAGGAGACGGGGAGATTGGCAATCCGCGAAAGGGAACCGTTCCGCGTCCCGCTTCCCACCAGGCGGATGTCCGTCTCCCTTCCCCCCTGTACCCGCTTATCAATCACCGGGCCGAACACAGTCCAGCGCAGGTCCCTCGCCATGTCCCGGACCGTAAGCCCGCTCCTTGCCAGGCTGTCCCTGTGGGGAACCAGCTCTACCACCCCTTCGGCTTCCTTGAAGTTGAGAACCGCCTGGACATAGCCGGGAATGGTCTGCATGGCCCGGGCCCCCTTTTTCGCCATTTCCCTGCATATCCCGGCGTCGTCGCCCACGGCGGCTACCTCGATTTCCCTTACCCTGGGTCCTCCGGGGTATCTCCCGCCTCCGGCCTTAGCGCCCTCCGCGTCGGGTACGTAGAGAAAACCATTCCCCACCCGGGGCGCCAGGGCGGCGACGGCGGCGGCCAGATCCGCGCGGCCGCTTTTCTTTTCGTCAAAACCTATCTCCAATTCCCCGGGTCCCTTCCTGCTTTCAAGGCGGACGTAACGCACCCCCTCTTTCTCCCGGATCAGATCCGAAAGATCCTCCAGATCCCTGTCCACCGATTCGCCTGACTTTTCGCTTTCGTATTCCACCGACCCGTAGAGTACCTGATCCTGAACGTCAAGACCGACGTTCTTCCCGGAAACGAAGAAGAGAACGGGGGACAGGGCGGCCAAACCGGCGTAGATCCCGGCCATGGTTCTCCGGCGGCCCAGGCTGAAAAGACAGCAGCCCCAGGAGAGACGGGTGTAAAGCCGCCGGGTCCGGCGAAAAAACCCTGGGGGCAGCAGGGGCTCCCCCTGTTCCTGGAACAGAAAACCGGCGAAGAAGAAAACCGAAAGCACGAGGGAATTGCAGAGCATAGCCATGATCGCCAGGGCTACCTTGCGGATTCCCGGTACGATGGAGTCCAGGAAGCAGAGGGGCAGGATCACCAGAAAGGTGGTGAGGGTTGAGGCGGCGATCTCCCACAGGAGGCCGGGGACGGCGGCGCGGTAGCGGAGCGGATTGTTCTCCCGCTCCGCGAGGGAGGCCATGACCAGGCAGGGGTCTACGATAAGCCCCAGGGATATTGAAATGCCGGAAAGCAGGTTCTCGTCCGGCTTGACCGAAATGATGTGGAGAACCGCGAATGACCAGAGGATATCCGCGCCGATGAACAGCAGAATTAAGGCCAGGGTTCTGGGCCGGCCGAAAAACAGGGGGATGATGAGCAGCACCGCCAGGACGCTCTGGAGGATAGCCTTCCGCACCCCCCGGATTGCCGATTCAAAGAATCTTCCGGTGTCCCGCAGTATCGTTACCGACACGGCGGGCGTCCCGCCTTCCCCCGTCCCGGTCCCGGTCTCCACCGGGCCCTCCAGTATCTTTCCGCATTTCCGGGAAAGGGCGATGATGTCCGCGGAAGAAGCGGCCACAATATCAACGCCCACACATTCCTCCCCGTTTATCCTGAGGATCTCCCGCCTTTCCCTTGGTTGGATTCCGATCCGGGCAAAGTAATCCAGGGTGTTTAAGGTTTCTCCGGCCTTAACCGGCAGTTTTTCGAGTTCCCCAAGAAAAGCGTCTTCAAAAGCATCGCCGGTATCGCCGGAAGGATCGCTGGCCGCTCCCCCCTGGGGCGTTCCCGCCGCCGGCGTTCCCAGCCTGGTTCTGAACCCCACGGTCCTGTTCCGTTCCTTCCCGTAGATGGTTCCCCCGGGACTGAGGATATTGGCGTCCTGTACCACCCCGCCCAGAACCGCCGGGTTTATTCCCCTGGCGGCGGTTTTTTCCGGATCGAATTCTATGAGGATCTCCCTCTGGGTTCCGCCTGAAACAATGACCTCGGCGATACCGTCCAGGTTTTCCAGTTCCCTTTTGAGCCGGTCTTCCGCGTATGCCCTGGCCCGGTTAAGATCCCCCGGCGCGAACACCGCCGCGCTGAGGAAAGACCGCTTGCCCGATTCGGCGGAAAAGATCCTGGGTTTCTGTACCGCCCCGGGAAGGGTGGAGTACAGGGCGTCTACCGCGTCCCTCAGGGCAAGGTAGAGGCGTTTTCCGTCGGCTTTCCGATCGAAGTACACGGAACTTACCGATTTTCCGTACTCGCTTACCGAGCGGATCTCGTAAATGTCCCCCAGGCCGGAAATTTTTTCTTCCAGGGGAATGGTAATGAGCCGCTCAATCTCCGTTTCATCCATTCCGAAGTACTCAAAACGGACGCTGTAGACCCGGTATCTTCCCTCCCCGGCTTCCCCCAGTTCCTCCTGCCTCAGAATATAGACGCAGAGTACGGACACCATGACAAAGGCAAAGACCGGCGCGGCGGGGCGCGGGAGCCGGAAGCCCGGGAGGCGTTTTTTCATTGGCGGCCTCCGGGAAGGGTGTAGCGTAAACATACCGGCACTACCGTAAGAACCAGAACCAGGGAACAGCCAAGACCCCCGATGAGCGCCGTGGCCAGGGACGCCTGGGCGTTTATTCCCAGGGGATCCGCGGCGAAGGGGAGGAGGGCGATAAGGGTGGTAAGGTTGGTTATCAGAAGGGCCCGCAGTTTTCCCGCGCAGTTCCCGGCTATTTCGCCGCTTTCCGGTTTCTTGCCGTCCCTGCCGGCGCAGGATTCGTAGAGGAGAATGGAATTGTTTATCGAAACGCCAAAGAGGGTGATCAGGGCTATCACGCTGTTGCTGTCCAGGGGCTGCCGGGTAAGGAGGAGGGAGAGGAAGGCCCCGGAACAGGCCGGGGGAACGGCCACGAGGAGCACCAGAGGTACGGCAAGGGATTCAAACTGGGCCCCCATGCTCAGGTAGAGGAGAACCCCGGTGACTATGAGGAGAAAGAGGCCGTTTCTTGTCATTTCGTCAATATCCGCCCTGCCGGGGGAAACCAGATCAAGGCCCTCTCCCTTTAGTATTCCCGGCCCCCGGATCTCTTTCGCGTCCCGCCGGTTGTGGCGGAACAGTACCTTTTCATCCCTTTCCTCGGCGAAGGAACCTAAAAACCGCAGGGGAATACGGCTTTCCGCCGGCCCGGGAATAAGGACGTTTTCCAGATCCTCAAGGGAGTTCATATCCTCGTCCCGCAGCCTCACCAAAAGGGGAATCTCCCGGCCTCCCTCGTAGTAGGACGAGGCGTATATCCCCTCCAGGCTGTCCCTGGCCGCGGAGGCGGTATACCGGGCGCTTAGGGAAAAGCGGGAAAGGGCAAGCCGGTCGGGGCTGAACACCGGCCCGCCGCGGAGGGCATCCGGGGCGAAGGAAAAGCCCCTCTCCGCCAGGGCTTCCGCCCTGGCCCTGGCCTCTTCCGGGCTTCCGGCCCGCAGGATCGTTAAATCCCCTTTCAGATCCAGGAGCCGGGAGAGGATGTCCCGGGATTTCCCGAAGGAGATCCGGTAAGAATCGTTCCGGAAAAGGCCGGCGATCTTTTCCCGCCCCTTTTCGGAGTTTATGCCGAGTTTCGCGGTAAGGCGGAGTTTTTCAAAACCTTCATCCAGCAGGGCAAGGCTTTGGTAGTCCCCGCGCTCAAGCCCC
This sequence comes from Treponema sp., assembly GCA_031288815.1. The sequence goes on along the minus strand of JAITQR010000071.1, from coordinate 11,462 downwards.
CCGGCGATTTCAAGTTCCCTGATCCAGGGTTCCTCCCGGAGATCCCGGTATATTTCAACAGCCCAGCGGCGCAGGGCCTCAAGGTTCGTGTCCGGGGGAAAGTCCATTTCCCAGGACAGGATCTTTGAGGAAAGCTCCGGCAGGAGGCGGCGTTCAATTAAAAAAAAGGAGGGAAGCCCGGCCGCCAGGCAGAGGGCCAGGGGGATAAAGGCGTAACGGGGTTTCTTTAACAGGTAAGCCAACAGTTTTTCGTATTTTTCCGCCGCCAGGGCTATCCAGGGATTATCGGTAACCCTCCCCGCCGGGCCGGAGAGAAAAACCGAGAGGGCCGGGATGTAGGTAAACGAGAGGAGGCAGGAGACCGATATGGACGCGATAAGTCCTATGGCCATACCGCTGAAGAGTTCCCCCAGGAGTCCCCCGATAAAAAAAACCGGCGCGAAAACGATGACCGTACTGAGGGAGGACGCGAAATTTGACAGGGATACGGCTTCCGCCCCGCGTATGACCAGGGTCTCCGTCGTTTCGGCGCTTCCTCTTTCAAGTTCCCTCCGGATACTTTCCGCCGTTACGGCGCCGGCGTCTATCACCATGCCGATACCCATGGAGATGCCCGAAAGGGACATGACGTTGAGGCTTTGGCCGCAGAGCTTTAAAACAAGGATCGCGAACAGCGCCGAAAGGGGAATGATCCCCATGATAAGCAGGGACAGCTTAAACGAACGGAAAAACAGGTATACCACCGCCCCGGCTGCAAGGATAGACGCCAGAGCCGAAAAGAGGAGGGACAAGAGGGATTCCACGACAGAATCGGCGGTGTTGGAACTTATCTCAAATTCGTACCACTTGCCGTACAGGTTTTTGAGGGTTTCGATTTCCCTCTTTACCCCGGCGGAAAGGGGGAGGGGACTTGCCCCCGCCTTTTTCCGGATTCCTATTCTGACGGCCTCCATGCCCTTGTAGAGGAAAAAGGCTTCCCTCCTCCTGCCGGTTCGAACCAGATCCGCCAGATCCCCCGCCCGGACCAGACCCCCCTCGTTATAGACCAGGGGAGTGTTTCCGATCTCCTCCGGGCTTTTCCAGAGTCCCGCCGTCCTGACTCCCCGCTCCCGTTCCCCCTCCCGGATAGTCCCCGCCGGGTATTCAAAATTCGCGGCGGACACGATTTCCGCCGCCTCCGACAGGCTGATCCCCCTGGATTCCAGGGCGGCCCGGTGAAAACGAAGCTGCATCTCCTCCTCCTCCCCCCCGGAGATGGAAACCGAGGCGGTTCCGGAAAGCCGCTGAAGCCGGGGTTTGATGTCCGTCTCGGCGATATGCCGCCCGTAACGCAGATCCCCGTCCAGGGGTATGAGGATCAGGGTGATATCGTCTGTCCGGGCCGAATCGTTCCGGAACACCCGGGGTTTTGCGCAGCCCGAGGGAAGGGTCTCGTAGCAGAGGTCGATAAGTTCCCTGCTTTCCGTCAGGGCCAGATCTATGTCGCTTCCCCAGTGGAGTTCCAGGGAAAGCAGGGAAATACCGTCCCGGCTTACCGATGACGAAGACTTGAGCCCCCTGAGGGAGGCAAAGGTATCCTCCAGGGGTATGGTCACCATGGAACGCATCTCCCCGGCGGAAACCCCCGGGTACTCGGCGGCTACCAGGAGATTCCGGGAACTTATGGCCGGCAGAAAATCCACCGGAATGATAAAGGCGCAGAGGAGCCCCAGGAGACTCAGGGCCGTTAGGGCGGAAAGCGCCGATACCGGATGGCGTACCGAGAACGCGATGAGCTTCTTCATTACTGTTTGTTCCAGATGATGGAGACGCTTTCCCCCAAAATGTTCCCCAGGGAGTCCGCCAGATCCCCGTCAACGGTGATGGTCACCATCCCCTGATGGGTAGTGTTTTCGATTTCAATTCCCACCAGGAGGGCGCAGAACCGTTCCCCCGCCCCCGGCGAATCCAGGGGATCGTAGACCGGACTTCCGGCATAGGCCGCCTGGTTCAGTACATCCATGGTTTTAACGGAAATATAGGCGCAGCCGTTGGACACGGAAACGGACAGGCTGCCCATGGCGCTTGCCAGGGAAAGCAGATCCGCCTCTTGTGAAACCTTAAAGACAAGATAGAGTTCCGTTTCTTTTTCCGTCTGGGTGGGGAAACTTACGGCGTCGAGGGTAATGGTTGTAAAGTTGCTGTCCCCGCCTATGGCTTCATAAACACTGTTGTTTTTCAGAAAGCCCCGGACAAAGACGGGAGGCTTGAAATCGCCCCGGTTAAACAGCAGGGGAAAAGTGATGTCCGCCGGGGTTTTGTTCCCCAGGGTGTCCGCTATCCCCCGCTTGACAATAAGCGTGTAGGGTTTGTTCCATTCCGGTTTCTGGGAAAAGCCGATTTTCCCCCGGTCCCGGTTTTTCAGATCCGGGCTAAAGGATATGCCCAGGGAGGGGTTTATCTCCAGGAATCCGGGCACCGATTCGACGGCGACTTTCTTGTTGAAGACCAGGGAAAATTCCGCGTCCCCCGCTATACCCCGGTTGAGGCTTTCCGCTTCCAGGCCGCCCCGGAGCCCCGAGGGATTTTCCCATTCCAGGCTGAAAACCGGCGCTTCCCGATCCGGCCCGTAGAGAAAAGTGGCGCTGTAGGGAAGAAGCATGGCGTTCCGGGATCTGTCCCGCAGGGCCGTGCCAAGGCTAAGGGTGTAACGGGTTCCCTCGTCCAGGGGCTTAAGGGGGACGATACTTACCGCCGTCCCCTCCGTATCCCAGCGGAGGATATGGTCAAGCGAAGGGCTTATCCGCAGGGCCTCGCCGAAAGACTGGGGATCCACCGGTTCCGAAAAGCGCAGAAAAATTGTTTCCGGGGGCAGGGTAAGGACGCTTTCGTCGGCCGGCTCAATCGAGACGATCAGCGGGCCCTCCGTATCCTCCTTGGTACGGAACAGGTAGCGGAATTCCCGTTCCAGAGAGTTGCCCTTTTCATCTTCCGCCCCGGTTCCGATAAGGACAAAATATTCCCGGCCTTCCCGGAGACCGTTCACCGGACGGTAGATTACCCGGCGGCCCTGAAACTCAAAATCCCCGAACAGATCCACCCCGTCTTCGGTCATGGAAAAGGCTTTCCGGATCGACGCCGGCGTGGGAGGGGCGGAAAAATCGATCCTCAGTTCCCCCTGGGTGGAAACCGAAAGCACTTCCAGGGGCGGGAGCAGCCAGGAGCCGCAGCGGATAACCAGGCCGATTATCGCCAGGCCGGCCAAAAAATACTTTACCTGGCGCAGAACAGAAACCATAGATCCTCCTTGAGATATTCTCCCGCGGCGTTTTGCGGGCCCTTTGTTCCACCGCTAATACCGAGCCGGTAATAGTTGGAGACGGCGGCGCTGCTTTGGGAGAGATCCTCCCAGGCCAGGGAGAGCCGCGAGCCGCCGTTTGACCAGCGGGCGCCAAGCAGCGCCGGGTTGTGGGCCGATGGGGGGAACAGTACCGAAAGGGATACCGCGTCCAGGGCCGCTTTCCGGTTTTCAGGCGGGATGGCGGCGGAAAAATCGATGCTGGCCCGCAGGCGGAAAGGCGCGGGAGGCGTTACCGGCTCAAGGTAGTGTTCCTGTATGATCCCGCCGGGAACCAGAGCTACACCGGCGTCATCCAGGGTAAGCGAATCCACGGTGAGGCAGCGGCCGGCCCCGGTAAAAAACACCTGTACCGGCTCGAAAAGGGAAAGTCCCAACCGGTCTTTCACCGTGTCCGCCACAAGGATCCGGTACTCCTGTTCAAGCCGGTAAGGTTCCTCGGGGATAAAGATGAACCGGTCCTCCCCCTCCCGTTCAAAGTAGCCTTTCAGGCTGGGGAAAAAGGAGATTCCCCCTTTGACCGAAGCCTCGTCCATGGGTTTGGAAAAAACAAAACCGATGCCCTGCCATTCCAGGAGATTGCCGTCCAGGGAAAGGCCCCTGTGCCAGAGGGCCGGCGGGTTGTCGAAACTCACCGGGCAGGACTCGAGCAGCCGGGGAAAACCGGTGTCCCGGGGGCCCTGGAAGATCCCCGAAAACTCCTTCCGCATAAGCCGGCCGTCGGCGCTCACCATGTTTCCGAGTTCCCACCTGTAGGAAACATCCAGCCCCCAACTGTCCCGGGCCTTGACCCTTACCGTGGCGCTATGGGGGGAAAATTCGGCCAGGTACTCCGCGCCGGGGCTGAGAAAAAAGTTTTCGTTAAAAGAGGTGATAAGCGGCGGTTTCGAGAAGACCAGGGTAAGTGTATCCTCCGCGAAGGAGGAACTTACCAGTTCGAATGCGTCATCCGCTTCGCCGTAGAGGAAGGCCCGGTAAAGCCTGACCGCGTAGGACCCGCCCCGCTCCATCCGCAGATCCCCGTCAAAGGAAAGGGAATAGGACTGTCCCCTCCGCCAGGGTTTCTTTGGCCGGATCAGGAGGCTCGCCCCTTCCCAGGCGAACACCGTTTCCGCCACCGAGCCTTTTTCATAAAACCCGATCTGCCGTTCCGCGTCTTCCTTGTCGGGATCCTGTGAAAAGCCTATCCGGACATGATCCCCGGCGAAGTACGCCTCCCCCTCGGAAATTGAGCAGGAAACATCCAGATAGTCGAAACTGGCGACAGGACAGCCGGATAAAACCAACGCCGCCGGGACAAGGAGGAGGGCGCGCAGGGCCAGGAGGGCCGGAGAGATCTTCGGTAAAAAAATAAAGTCAGCGGTATTCAACGGGGGCTCCTTCTTTCAGAAAAGGGGAGGGCTTGTCTATCACCATGTCCCCTTCGGCAAGCCCCGCTTCTATCCAGAGCCTGCCGTCCCTGCGGCTGTGAACCTCCACGGCCTTGATCAGCGCCGCGCCCTTTACCGCGCAGAACACATAGTCCCTTCCGTCCTTGTCCGCGAGAAGCGCCGTTTCGGGAATTGAGAGCAGCAGCAGTTCTTCTGTTCTTGGGATAAGGCACCTGATAAACATCCCCGGCTTGATGCTCAGATCGGGGTTGGGGAGGGAGGCCTTAACGGAAAAATTACCGCTCTGGGGATCGGCCACGGGGGATATCTCGTCCAGTTTCGCCTGAACTCTCTGTCCCAGGGAGGGTATCTCAATCTCCACCGCCGCGCCTTCCGAAAAACGGATCATGTCCTGTTCCTGAATATAAAAAACGGCGAATACCCCGGAGGTGTCCATGAGGGTGGCGAACTTTTCGTTTTGGGGGACGTGCTCGCCGTTCTCGAAGTACAGCGCCCCCACGACGCCGGAAACAGTGGAACGGATCAGCAGTTCCCCGATAAGCCGGTTAACCGACTCGAGGTTTTTTTCCGCGTTCCGCTGTTCCGCTTCCGCGGCTTCCAGTTCCGCGGCGGCGGCGCGGGTATTCAGCTCCACAAACTGCCGGATTTTCTCCGCCGGATCAGGGGAAGGCTCAAGGCCCGCCGCGGCGAGATCCTCTTCCCGCAGTCCCAGCCGGGTAATTTCAATGTCCTTTTTCAGCACCGCGATGCCCGCTTCCCTGGCGCTGAGGGAAACTTCCATGTCCCTGAAGGCCGCGCCGGTAAGTCCCCCCAGGCTGAGGAGTTTCCGCTGTTTTTCCAGGGCCTCGGCGGCCTCGGCGAATTCAAGCTCCTGCTGGGTCAGGCTGAATTCCTCCTTGGCTACCGAAAGGATCCGGGCCTCCACGGCGAGCCGGGCCTCCCGCATGCCCGTCCGGGCGGTGCTGAGCTTTGCCCTGGCCGCGTCCAGGGCGTTCTCGTACTGTTCCCTCCGCGTTTCCAGATCCAGGTTCCGCAGCAGGGCCAGGGGCTGTCCGGCCCTTACCCGGTCGCCCTCTTTCACGTAAAGGGAGGATATGGTCCCCTCCACCTGAACGGTAATATCGTTTTTTATCCGGTACGTGATGGAACCAAAACTGCTGAGGCTGTCGCGCAGGGGCTTCAGCTCAACGGAGACCGCCTGAACGGCGAAAGCCCGGTCATCGGAAGAAACGGTTTCAGGGGAACAGGAAAGCTGGGCCAGGGAAAACAGGGCCAGGCCGGACAGTATCAGTACCGGATCCAGGGCCGGAATTTTAGCGTTCAAGACATTCATACCGTAAACCTCCAAAGGGAAAATCGGCGAGTATTTCCAGGGAACGTTCCAGCGCCACCGCCTGGATCCGCTGTTCCCTGAGGGATATCTTTGACTGGCTCAATTCGATAAGCTCGTTCAGCAAATCGATCCGTTTTTTCCGGCCCTGTTCCACCAGGAGCCGGGAAAATTCTATCCGCTTCTCCTGTACATCGATCATCCGCCGGGCCGTGTCGGCGGAACGGAGGCTGGAGTCGTGGGCTATAACCAGATTGTAGAGCCTTTCCTCCAGTTCTTTTTCCGCCTCCCCCTGATTAAGCCTGTTCCGCAGTACCGCCAGGTCTTCCAGTTTCCGGGCGACGGGGTAAACCGGGTTTGGCGGGATACTCGCGGAGACACCGTTGCTCACCTGGTAGAGCCGGTCCCGCTCAAACCCGTAACCCGGATTGAGGCTCAGCGGCATGAGGTTGAGGTTGGAAAAATCAAAGGTCAGTTTAAGGGAGTACTTCGGCTCGGTAAGCGGGTAGCTGAGGCCGGCAAAGGAAACGCTGCCCTGTACGCCGACGGAGGGGACGTACCAGCGCCGGCTGTGGGCGAGCTGTTTTTGAGCGGACCGCGCCGCGAGGCTCTGTTTTTTCAACTCAACGCTGGCGGTTCTAGCCAGCCGCCAGAGCAGGTCCAGGTGGGGTTCGTAGTAAAAGTATTCAAAGCCGTCGTGGATATCCTCCCGGATCTCCAGTTCCGCCTCCCGGTCAAGACCGACGGAATCTTTCAGGCGCCGTTCCTGTGTTTTCAGATCCCGGAGGCCCTGATCCCGTTCATGTTCGATGGTGATGCAGGACGCGAGGTATTCAAGATAATCCGTCTCAAGGCCCAGGCCCAGAGTGGTTTCCCAGCGGATAATTTCAAGCTCTTCCCTGGCGGCGTTTAGCAGGTCTTCCCTGACGCGGTTCGTTTCTTCCTGGATAAGGCAGCTATAGTACTGGGCGATAATACCGGAGCGGAATTCCCTCAGTTCCCCCTGGTATTCCTGGTACGCGTAGAGGGAGTTAAGGCGGCTTGTCTCGTAGGCCAGCTTGTTTTTGCCGCCGTCGAAGATCTTCTGGTTTATCGAAGCCTGTATACTCTTGCTGCGGGAATCGCCGGCCATGACAGCCGTACTGTCCGATTCGTTGAGGGAAAAGCTGAAGCTGGGAAGGAATTCCCGCAAGTCCCATTTCGCCGCTTTCATATTCTGTAAAACCTCCTCTCCGCGCAGTATCCAGGTCCTGGAATTCCTGGCGGCGAAATCCGCCGCTTCTTCCGCCGATCGGAACAGAACCTTCCCTCCCCCGGGGCCCGCCGCTTCTTCCGGCGCGCCGGCGGGGGCCGGGAACAGGGCCAAAAACAGGGAAAGGAAAAGGCTTGGCCTCTTGCGGGAGCGCTTAGCTTTCATTTCTTTTGCGGTACGCCGCCGCGGCCCTGTGGCGCTTCTTCTGATCCCTTAGAAGCTTCCCCATGATACGCTTCATGATCCGGTACTGCTCCAGGCTGGTTACCAGGTTCCGCCTGCCCGTTATATACTCGTTTTCCCTGGCGTAAACCGTCCCCTCCTCGTCCCTCAGGACGCAGGATATGTAGATGGTGTTATAGAACTCCGCGTTCCGTATAAAGGAACGCTGCTCCATGGTAAGGTCCAGGAACAGGGGCCTGTCTGTTTTGAGATCGTAGTTTTGTTTCCTGTCCAGCCAGGTTTGAATGATAGTCTCAACCTGTTCCGCGATGCCTTCCTCCCTAACCCGGTCGATTGTCACCTGTATTCTGCCCGGCCGGCACTCCCAGAAGAAGGGAGGGGGCGGATAGCCGGTATAGGAAGACCGTTTGTTTGTTGTCATACAGGAAAACGCCAGCAGGGCGAAAAGCCCCAGGAAGAAACAGTAAAATTGTCGTCTCATGGTTCTCCTCCGAAAGACTGTTTCAGGGTTTCTTCAATCCTCCCGAGGGGAATATTGGAGCCTGAAACGGTTTGGGCTTTTTCCAGGTAAGCGGCGGCCCGGTCTTTCAGTTCCAGGGCGTACCACGCCACCGCCAGATCCAGGTAGACCTTGGCGCTGTCGCTCAGCGTCATTTCCGCCCGCCTCCCCATGGAGAGTCTTTTTTCGTAATCCCCGGTCTTCTGGGCCAGCAGGGCGTAAAGGTACAGGGGCCGCCAGTCCGAGGAATTAAAGGAAAGCTCCCGGTCAAGCAGCTTTTCCGCTTCCCCGTGGCGCCCCGCCAGAACAAGGCAGCGGATCCGCCAGAGACGGGCCTCGGTGTATTCTGGCCGTCGTTTTACCAGCCGGGAAAACACTTCCAGGGCCCCGGCCTCCTCCCCGGCAAAGAAGAGCGCCTTGCCCAGAAGGAATTCGGCCTGGTAAAAGGCCCGATCCGCTTTCAGGGCCCGGTGGACCTGGACAAGGGCCTCCTGGTAATTTTCACCGCCGTAGGCTTCCACGGCGGCCAGATACGCCCGCTCCGCCTCTCCCTTGTTCCGTCCGCAGGAAAACAGGAGCGCCGCGCCCAGGACGATCCACAGCCGGAAAGGCCGGCGGAAAGACCCGCGAACTCCCCTCATTCTTCAAATCCAAGGAACCGGGTAAGCTCTCCCCAGGCGGGTTTCGCGTAGATCCCTTCCCTGTCCAGGGCGATCACCTTTTCCAGGGCGGCCAGGTATTCCGAGGGAGGTTTTTCGTTGACCAGCAGGGCGCCCCGCCAGAGATTCCAGTAGTAAGAGGGAAAGGAACGGAAGTAGGGTTCCAGCGAAAGGTAGCGGCTGAAATCCGCCTCGGTAAAGGAACCCTCGCGGATCTTTTTTTTGCAGACGATGTAATCCCCGGTGAAAAAAGGCGCCTCGTAATCGGCGGGAACGCCGGTCTGCGGATCGTAGAGGCTGCGGAGCAGTTCGAGGGGCCGGGCGGCCTTGGCCGCGTTCCCGGCGCTTTCGCCCTCCTCAAGGCTCCGGGCCTCAAGCCGTTCTTCCAGGGTTCCGATGTTTCGCAGAAAAGATCCGTCATCGGCCCCGGAAAAACCCGAGTGGTATTCGTAGTCCAGAAAAGCCGCCAGAACCGCCTTGTCCGTCTCGCCGGCGGACTCGTACACCGAGGAGGCAAAAAAGCCCAGACCGGGAAAGTAGGAGCCCCTTTCAAAAAAGAGATCGGTCATCTCCGCCGCCTCCGCCGCCCGGCCCGCCCGGGCCAGAAGGTACATATAGGCCCGGATGTCTTCGGCCCCCGCGTCATCCCGGCGGGTACTGAAAAGTCCCGTGAAAAAATCCAGCGCCTTTTCGTCTTCTTCCCGGGCGATAAGAATATGCCCCTTAAGAAACAGAGGTCCCGGCCTTTCCTCCCGATCCAGGGCGATGGTCTTTTCCGCGTATTCCAGGGCTTGCGCGTATTCCCCCCGGATCAGACTCATCCGGGCCAGGGATTCAAGCTCCTCCGCGCTGTATCCTCCCTCCCCCCGGCACGAAACCAGGAATACCGCCGCAAGACCAAGCGCCACCGGTAATCTTCCCGCCATATAAGCACTCCTTCCCCAGCCGGCAGGATCGACAAGCGCCGGCGGTTTTCATGCCTATATAAGGGCGCGGAATCGCGGAATTGGTTTAATGAAAATGAAAAAAAGCGAAAATTCTTTAGGGGGCCTGTTACCGGGGAGGCGGCGGAAATCGTCCTCTTCCGCCCCGGCTTTGCCGCGCGGGGGCCTGGCTTGGATTTTTGACGCGGCAGCGCGGGGCTTGGGGAACTTGCCTTTTTCCGCTATTCTGTATAGATACGCTAAGCGGTTGCTGTCCGGAAACCAAGACTTCCGGACAGCCCTGTTTTTGTAAGGATTATTCCAAAATACGGGAGTGGATAATGGCTATTAAAGCGGTGGCGTTTGATTATGGCAACGTGATCAGCCTTTCCCCGGTTTCGGGAACCGTGAAAAAATTGGCGGCTCTTACGGGCCTTGCGGCAGAAACCATACAGGACTTTGACCGGAAGAACCGGGCGAATCTTTTGGACCGGGGGATCTGTGATACCCGGGAGTACTATTACCGGCTCTTTTCCTCCGCCGGGGCGGTTCCCGTGGAGGAAAACATGGATGCTATTGTCAAGACGGATATTGACGCGTGGAAGATGCTGAATAACGATACTGTGGATCTGATGCGGATCGTAAAAGGGCTGGGCTGTAAAACGGCCATTCTTTCCAATATGCCGAAGGAATTTCTCAACTGGGCGCGGCAGGCGGTCCCGGTGTTTCGGGAAACCGACGCGGGCGTCTTTTCCTGCGACCTGGGGGCCGTCAAACCCGAGGAGGCGATTTACCGTTCCCTGAGGGAGGCCCTGGGCTGCGGATACGAAGAGCTTGTTTTTTTTGACGATATGGCGGATAATATCGCCCAGGCGGTAGCTTTGGGTATCCATGGTTTTGTTTTCCAGGGATCGGAAGCCGCCCGCAAGGAACTGCGGGCGCTGGACCCGCTCTTTGCCTCCTTGTAAGCGGCGGGTATATCTCCCGAAGGCGGGTTTGTCAATTGGTTCTGATCAAGACCATCCTTATTTTTTTTCCGGTGGTAGGCGCTTTTATCTTTCTTACCCCTCTGGGACTTATCTGTTTCACGATCAGTCTTTTTGGCCTGCGGGAGCGGGTGGCGCTTTTTATGTACCGGGTTGCCCAGGGCTGGGCGCGGGCGGTTATCGCCCTAAGCGGCTGCAGGATTACTGTGCGGGGCAGGGAGAACATCCCCCGAAACGGGGGCATGTGTTTTGTCAGTAACCATGGCAGCATCTTTGACATCCTCCTTATTCTGGCCTACGCGGGCCGCCCCTTCGGTTTTATCGCCAAAAAAGAACTGAGTTATATCCCCCTGCTCAACATGTGGATAGTCCTTCTGGGAGGGTTTTTTATCGACCGGAAGAATGCGCGGAAGGCGCTGCGGACCATCGACAAAGGGGTTAAACGGATCAGGGCCGGCGATGCCATGATCATCTTCCCCGAGGGACACCGCAGCCGGGGTCAGGGCCTCCTTCCCTTTCGCCCCGGTTCCCTCAAACTTGCCACCCAGGCGGAGGCTCCCATCGTTCCCGTGGCCCTGGCGGGAAGCTACGAGGTGTTTGAAAAAACCTACCGTCTCCACTCGGTGCCCGTGGGGGTTTCCTTTGGGCCGCCCATTCCCACCGCGGGTCTTCCGCCGGATGACCGCAAGCAGCGCCTGGCGGACCGTACCCGCGCCCTTATCGGATCTATGCTTGAGGGAAATGGGGAAGGAGCCTGAACGGCCCGCCTTGACAGACCCTGTCTTTACCTATAGGGTAAAAAACGGGCCGGGCGCGTAGCTCAGCTGGTTAGAGCGCCACGTTTACACCGTGGATGTCAGGAGTTCGAATCTCTTCGCGCCCATGGGGTGAAATTTATCCGG
>JAITQR010000346.1 GCA_031288815.1 Treponema sp. | reverse complement strand
CTTTCGGGGGCGCCGAAGATACGGGCCTGCGAGATCATCAACGAGCTGGAGAACAACAAGCGGGGCATCTATGGCGGCGCCATCGGGTACATCGCCTTTTCGGGGAGCATGGATACCTGTATCGCCATCAGGATCGCCTTCAAGAAAAACGGCAAGGTCTTTGTCCGTTCCGGCGCGGGGATTGTGGCGGACAGCGTGCCGGAAAAAGAATTCCAGGAGTGCGAAAACAAGATGAAGGCGGTCATTAAGGCGCTGGAACAGTCCGCCGGGATCGCTGGGGGGAACAAATGATACTGCTCATCGACAATTACGACAGTTTTTCTTACAACCTCTACCAGTTGATCGGCATGATCAATGCGGACATCAAAGTTGTCCGCAACGACAAGGTTTCCCTTTCGGAGATTGTAGTGTGGCGGCCCAGCCATATCGTGATCTCCCCGGGGCCGGGGAGGCCCAGGGACGCCGGTATCTGCGAAGACGCGATCGCCAGCTTCGCGGGAAAGATCCCCATTTTGGGGGTGTGCCTGGGACACCAGGGGATCTGCGAGGTTTTCGGCGCCACCGTGTCCTACGCGAAAAGCCTGATGCACGGCAAGGCTTCGGAGATCAGCCTTGATCCCTCATGCCCCCTCTTCGCGGGACTCCCCCCGGTTATTTCCGGGGGCCGCTACCATTCCCTGGCCGCCCGGGAGGAAACCATACCGGAGATCTTGCGGATCACCGCCCGCAGCGGCGACGGGGAAGTCATGGGGGTACGGCACCGGGACTACGCCGTGTACGGCCTCCAGTTTCATCCCGAATCGATCCTGACCCCCCGGGGAAACGAGATCCTTTCCAACTTTTTTAACATCAAGGACTAAGCGGCGATGCCGCCGCTTTTTATAGGAGTAATCATAACACTTCGTGTTATGTCCGATTTAACGTAAGCGGCGATGCCGCCGCTTTTTATAGGAGTGATAAAAATGATAAAAGAAGCAATCATAAAGGCGGCAAGCCGGGAAAACCTGAGCTATGAAATGGCCGAACAGGTGATGGACGAGATAATGGAGGGCAAGGCCAGCGGTATCCAGATGGCCGCCTTCCTTACCGCCATGTCGGTAAAAGGCGAGACCATTGACGAAATTACCGCCTCCGCCTCCGGCATGAGAAAGCACTGTATCAGGATCCTTCACGACATGGACGTGCTGGAGATCGTGGGAACCGGCGGGGACCGTTCCAATTCGTTTAACATTTCTACCACTTCGGCGCTGGTTATTTCCGCCGCGGGCATTCCCGTGGCGAAGCACGGCAACCGGGCTGCGTCCAGCAGATCCGGGGCCGCCGATGTGCTTGAAAGCCTGGGGGTGGATATCAGCATCCCTCCCGAGCGGAGCCTGCGTCTCCTTAAAAACATCGGCCTGTGTTTTCTGTTCGCCCAGAATTACCACATTTCCATGAAGTACGTGGCCCCGGTGCGGAAGGAACTGGGAATCAGAACGATTTTTAATATCCTCGGCCCGCTGGTAAATCCGGCGGGGGCCAACATGGAACTTCTGGGGGTCTACGACGAGGATCTTATCGAACCCATGGCGAAGGTTCTCTCCAACCTGGGGGTAAAAAGCGGCATGGTGGTTTTTGGCCGGGACGGCCTGGATGAGATCTCCATAAGTTCCCCCACCAGCGTCTGCGAGCTGAGAAACGGGGAATTCAAATCCTACCTGATCGAGCCCGAAGAGTTCGGTTTTAAGCGCTGCAAAAAAGAAGACCTGGCGGGGGGTTCCCCCGGGGAAAACGCCGGAATCACCCGGGAGATTCTTTCCGGCGCCGGGGGGCCCAAGCGGGACGCGGTGCTCCTCAACTCCGCCGCGGCAATCCACATCGCCCGGCCCGAGCTCTCCATCGGGGAGGGCATTAAGCTGGCGGCGGAGCTCATCGATTCGGGAAAGGCCCTGGCCCAGCTTGAACTCTTTATCAGGCTTTCCCAGGAGAAAAACTGATGATACTGGACGAAATAGCCGCGAAAACCCGTCTGCGGCTTGAGGAAACCAAAAAGAAACTGCCGCCGGAACCGATGCGGGAACAGGCCCTGGCCAAAGCGGCCGGTTCCGGGCCGGAAAGCGGAAACCCGGCTCCCTTTGCCCGGGCCCTCGCCGCGCCGGGCCTCTCCTTTATCTGCGAGGTAAAGAAGGCTTCCCCCTCAAAGGGTCTTATCGCCCCGGATTTTCCCTACCGCCAAATAGCCAGGGACTACGAGGCCGCCGGGGCGGCGGCGGTATCGGTGCTCACGGAGCCTGATTTTTTTCTGGGCAGCGACGAGTACCTGCGGGACATTGCCGCCGATCTTAACATCCCCGTGTTACGCAAAGATTTTATCATCGACAGCTACCAGATCTACCAGGCGAAGCTCCTGGGAGCCTCGGCGGTACTGCTTATCTGCGCCCTTCTGGACAGGGAAACCCTGGCGGGGTATATAAAAACCGCCGCTTCCCTGGGTATGTCCGCCCTGGTGGAGATCCACGGCGAGGCGGAAGCGGAAGCGGCCCTGAAAGCCGGGGCGGGGATAATCGGCATTAACAGCCGGGATCTCAAAACGTTTACCGTCGATCCGGGGCTTACGGCGCGGCTGCGGAAATTCCTGCCGCCGGGAATTGTGGCGGTGGCGGAAAGCGGAATCAAGAGTCCCGCCGATATCCGCGGCCTTGCGGATCTGGGTTTTGACGCGGTGCTGATAGGGGAAAGCCTGATGCGGGCCCCGGATAAAAAGCGATTCCTTGAAACCCTGCGGGGCGGAACCGGGGGGCCGAGTCAAGGATCATGACAAAGATCAAGATCTGCGGACTCTTCCGGGAGGAAGACGCGGCCTACGCCAACGAAGCGAAGCCCGACTACGCGGGCTTTGTGTTCGCCGAAAGCAGGCGGAAAGTTTCCCCGGCCCTGGCGGCCCGGCTTCGCGGGCTTCTGGACACCGGCATCGTTCCGGTGGGGGTCTTTGTGAACGCCCCGGTCAGTGATATTATCGCCCTGTACCGGGACGGGATCATCGACATCGTCCAGCTTCACGGGGCTGAGGACGCCGCGTACATCGCCCGGCTTAAAGAGGCGGGCGCGAAGACCGGGCGCGGGGCGGCCCCGCTGATCAAAGCATTTCCCGCCTCTGCCGCCGTGTCCGGGACAGGGGTCCCGCCTCTCCGCGCCATTCCCGGCGGGGCCGATTACTATTTAATCGACAGCGGAAGCGGCGGCACGGGGAAGCCTTTCAACTGGAAACTCATCGAAAAACTACGGATAGGCCCTCTGGGATCGCGGCCCTGGTTTCTTGCCGGGGGCATCGGGCTCCATAACATCAAAGAGGCCCTGGCCCTTGAACCTTTCGGCGTTGACGTTTCCAGCGGCGCCGAGAGCGGCGGCGTAAAGGACAGGGAAAAGATGATGGCGCTGACAAGGATTGTGCGGAAAGGGAGCGGTTTATGAGCAAGGGAAGATTCGGCGAATTCGGCGGCCAGTATATTCCGGAGACCCTGATGAACGAGATCATCAACCTGGAAAAGGCATACAATCACTACAGATCCGATCCGGCCTTTACCGCGGAACTTGAGGGGCTGCTTAAAAATTACGCCGGCCGTCCCTCGCTGCTTTACCACGCGGAGAAGATGAGCCGGGATCTGGGAGGGGCGAAGATCTACCTGAAGCGGGAGGATCTGAACCACACCGGTTCCCACAAGATCAACAACGTGCTGGGCCAGACCCTGCTGGCGAAAAAAATGGGGAAGACCCGGATCATCGCCGAAACCGGCGCGGGGCAGCACGGGGTTGCCGCGGCCACCGCGGCGGCCCTTCTGGGTATGGACTGCGAGATCTTCATGGGCAGGGAGGATACGGAGCGCCAGGCCCTCAACGTTTACCGCATGGAACTGCTGGGGGCGAAGGTGCATCCCGTGGTATCCGGAACCCGGACCCTGAAAGACGCGGTAAACGAAACCATGCGGGAGTGGGTAAGCCGGGTTCACGATACCCACTATGTGCTGGGCTCCGTAATGGGCCCCCACCCTTTCCCCGTCATTGTCCGGGATTTTCAGAGCGTTATCGGCAGGGAGGCCAGGGAACAGATCCTTGAAAGGGAGGGGAAGCTCCCCGCAGCGGTACTGGCCTGCGTCGGCGGCGGCAGTAACGCCATGGGCCTTTTCTACCGCTTCATCCCCGACCCGGGGGTACGGCTCATCGGCTGCGAGGCCGCCGGGCTGGGGCTGGATACGGACAAACACGCCGCCACCATCGCCAGGGGATCGGTGGGGATCTTCCACGGCATGAAGTCCTACTTCTGCCAGAACGGGGAAGGCCAGATAGCCCCGGTATATTCGATTTCCGCGGGGTTGGACTACCCGGGAATAGGGCCGGAACACGCCTGGCTCAGCGACACGAAGCGGGCGGAGTACGTGCCGGTCACCGACGAGGAGGCGGTTTCCGCCTTTGAGTACCTTGCCCGGACCGAGGGGATCATCTGCGCCATCGAAAGCGCCCACGCCGTGGCCCACGCCCGGCGTATCGCCAAGGACTTCGGCGGGGACGAAAGTATTATAATCTGTCTTTCCGGCAGGGGGGACAAGGATGTGGCGGCCATAGCCCGCTACCGGGGGTCGGATATCCATGAGTAACATCGGCAGGGCTTTCAGGCAAAGCGGCGGGACCGCCGGAAACGCCGGGGGCCAAAAGAAGGCGTTTATCGGTTTTGTTACCGGCGGCGATCCGGACATCGAAAAGTCGGAGGAATTCATCCTGGAGATGATCCGGGCCGGGGCGGATCTGGTGGAGATAGGGATCCCCTTTTCCGATCCCATAGCCGAAGGCCCGGTGATCCAGGAGGCCAATATCCGCGCCCTTTCCTCGGGAACCACGGTAGAAAAACTGTTCCGCCTGGTGGAGAGCCTCAGAAAAAAAACCACGGTTCCCCTGGTTTTCCTTACTTACCTGAACCCGGTTTTCCGTTACGGCTACGACGCCTTCTTCAGGCGTTCCGCCGCCGCCGGGCTTGACGGCATTATCATCCCCGACCTTCCCTTTGAGGAACAGGGCGAAGTGCGGGACGCTTCTTCGGCCCGGGGCATCGATCTTATCTCCCTCATCGCGCCCACGTCGGAAGCGCGGATAAAAGAGATAGCCGGATCCGCCTCTGGCTTCATCTACCTGGTTTCGTCCATGGGGGTTACCGGGGTACGGAGCGAAATAAAAACCGATCTTGCCTCGATGATCGCCCTGGTAAAGTCGGCAACGGATCTGCCCGCCGCGGTGGGCTTCGGCATCCACACCCCGGCCCAGGCCGCCGAAATAGCGCGGCTCGCCGACGGGGTCATCGTGGGAAGCGCCATCGTCAGGATCGTTGCGC
>JAITQR010000292.1 GCA_031288815.1 Treponema sp. | reverse complement strand
ACACACAACCGTTAAATTATTTCCTAACAACTAACATAACCAACCATCAGCAATTCGTTTATCCGTTAAAACGTGTTTGGAAATACGCGCGGTTCCCGGACACGTTTTTTTATATCCGTCGGACTAATCTAAAAACCAATCGAGTTTTGGGGAAAACCATCTCACACCGTGCACTACAGGAGTATTCCTGTGCAAATATTTTTTAAGGAGTCTCACATGAAAAGGATTCTGTGTCTTGTCCTTGGTCTCGTGGTTCTTGGTTCCTCCCTGGCCTTTGCCGGGGGTCGGCAGCAGGAGGCTGCCACCGCCAAAACGGTCATACGCCTTGGTATATGGCCAGCTGATACCAACCCCGATGGGGTTGCCATCCACGAAGGATATGTAAAAAAGTTTAACGAGAAGTACCCTGATGTTGTCATAGAGCCCGCCACATTTGTCTATGGCGTAGATACCTTCGTACCCCAAGCGGCGGCGGGACGGCTCCCCACTATGTTCGTTACCTGGTTTACGGAGGTGGCAAAACTTATAGACGGTGGATACGTCAGGGATATTACCCCCGAGTTACAGGTCCTGGGCTGGGATACCAAGATGGAGGAATCCGTCAAGGAATTCCTGAGCCGGGACGGGCGGATCTACGGATACCCGGAGTATGTGTATGCCCTTGGCCTCATGCTGAACGTTGAGTTGTTCCGGGAGGCGGGCTTGGTGGATGCCCAGGGCCTTCCCCTCTACCCCAAGACTTGGGACGAACTGGCAATCACCGCCCAGACCATCAAGCAGAAAACCGGGGCTGCGGGTTTTGTGTTCCCTGCATCGAAAAATTACGGAGGCTGGCATTATTCACCCATAGCCTGTGGTTTCGGCGCGGAACTTGAGGTTCAACGGAACGGCCGCTGGATCGCCCAGCTTAACTCCCCGGAGGCGGTCCAGGCGATGAGCTACATCAAGGATCTCAAGTGGAAGTACGATGCCTTAACACCGGATCCCACCAGTGAGGATAATTCAACCGGTTATAGGAACCTCGCTACGGGTATGGCAGCCATGTGGCTGGGTGCCAATACCGGGATAGGCATACCCGCTGCCCTTTACGGCCTCCCCATTGAGGATATTGCCCTGGTACCCATACCCACGGGACCCAAGGGCCAGTACGGCCTCACGGGCGGAAACGTCTACTTCTTCGAGAAAAACGCCACATCCGAACAGGTGAGCGCGACTCTGTACTATCTGGAACTCATGGGCAATGCACCGGTGGCCACCGATGCCGTCGTCACCGGCCTCAGAGATACTGCGAGATTCAACCAGGAACGGGACATGCCCAATATCCCCGGTTTTCCGGTTTGGAAGGACTCTGCATTCCTTAAAGCCCAGGAAGACGTCCTGAACGCATTCGCCAATGTGGACATACGGCTCTACAACGATTTTTTTGCCGCTACCAGGCGCCCCGATTACATCCGCGCCGAGGAACCCATGCTGACCCAGGATATCTATGCCGAATTGACCAGGGTATGCCAGGCGGTACTTACCGACCGGAACGCCAATGTCCAGACCCTTTTGGACGGGGCCAACCAGAACATCCAGCGTCTGCTGGATTCCCAGGTTAATAACTAACCAAAAAAGGCCGGAATGTCCCGCCGGTGGCCTTCCGGCCAGTATGATCCTGAAATGTTCGAGGTATGACATGAAAGCACATAAGACGCGGAAAAGTGTAAAATTCTTTATGACCCGGAACCTCTCCGGTTGGATTATGATGCTACCCGGGGTGATCCTCTTCGCCTTCTTCATCTGGGTTCCGCTGCTCGAAAGCATACGCCTCTCCCTCTACCACGCCAACGGTATGAGGATCACCGAATTTGTAGGTTTCCAAAACTACCGGGACGTCTTTACCCACTACGACTTCCTCCCCGCCCTGCGCAACACCGTTTCCTATACCCTCTGGTCCCTGGTGCTTGGCTTCCTCGCTCCCATCGCGCTGGCCATCCTCATCAACGAGGTACGCCATGGAAAGTCCCTGTTCAAGGTGAGCATCTACCTGCCCAGCGTGATCCCCGGTGTGGCCATGGTCCTCCTCTGGCGGTATATATTCCGCGTGGACAGCGCAGGGATACTAAACATCCTCCTGAGCAGAATAGGCATAGGTCCCCAGCCCTGGCTTACCAATGCCTCATGGACTATACCCCTCATCGTTACTACTCTTGTCTGGCATGGGGCGGGGAGTACCACCCTGCTCTACATCGCGGGACTCCAGGGTATAGACCCGGAACTCTACGAGGCTGCCATCATCGACGGCGCGGGGATCCCGGCGCGGGTCCGTCACATCACCCTGCCCTGCATCTTCAACCTGGCCCGAACCCTGTTTATTTTACAGATCATCGGGGTGTTCCAGATTCTCTACGAACCCCTGATGCTGACCGGCGGGGGGCCCAACAACGCCTCCCTTTCGATCATGCAGTTAGTGTACCGCTTCGCCTTTGAGCGTTTCGAGTATCCCCAGGGTACTACAGTTTCGGTGATCGTGTGTCTCATCCTGGCCGTGCTTACGGTCCTGTATTTCAAAATTACCAAGCGGCAGGATGTTTAGGAGTCCATTATGAAAGACGATTCAAAGTCCAGTATTAACAACGGGGTCATCAGGACCATGGACCTCAAGCAGACCCCCGTCCGCATCCTCTACGGCTGTATCCTGGCGGTAGGGATCACCGTATCCTTCATCGGTGCGGCCCCCCTGATCTGGGTATTCCTTTCGGGCTTCAAGGAGATTCGGGAGTTTGTCCGGGAACCGACGATCCTCCCCCGGACTTTTGATTTCGGCGTCTATGTCAAAACCTGGAATCAACTCCATTTTGGCCGCTACTACCTGAACTCGCTTATCTCTGTGACTGGTAGCGTGGTCTGTGCCGTGTTTTTCAACGGCCTTCTGGGCTACGCCCTTTCCAAGGTACGGCCTGTGGGATCGAAGATCATCTTAAGCCTGGTGATGTGGTGCCTCCTCATCCCCGGCGCCACGAGTGTAGTGCCTCTGTTCATCAACATAAACAAGCTGGGCCTTACCGAATCCTTTATACCCCTCTGGTTTTCCATCGGGGCAAGCGCTTTCTTCGTGGTACTGTTCAAGAATTTCTTTGACGAACTCCCCCAGTCCCTCGTAGATGCGGCGCGTATAGACGGGGCGGGGAACTTTACCATCTTTGCCCGGATTGCCATCCCCTTGAGCAAGGCCATCATCATAGTCATCGTGATGTACTCGATCAACCGCGCGTGGTCGGATTTCCTCCTCCCTTTTCTGATACTGTCCAACAGCAACCTGGAGACGGTGATGGTCAGGCTTTTCTATTTCAAAAGTGGAGACTGGACCAGCGATGTGGATGTGTTGCGGGCCGTTGTGTTTGCCGTGATACCCCCCATTGTGCTGTTCTTCATCTTCCAGAAGCAGATCGCCCAGGTGACGATACATTCGGGGATTAAGGGCTAAACAAACCACGATCAACAAATTAAGCAGATTGAAGGCAAACCTCATATTTCAATCACCAGTATTTCATAAATATAAACGGACTCTATGCGGACGTGTAAAACGCCGTCCCGGTAATTCCATTCCTGCGGTTCGTGTCCCGGGGCAAGGTACACCCGTACAGGTTCCCGTGAAAGGGGCATGGTGAAATTCAGATTGTACACCCGGTTTACATCCTCGATATAGGCGGATTTTGGGGTGTTTGGAGTTGAGCTGCCAATGTTGGTCAGATGCACAAGGAGGCGGTTTTCCTTGTGCCTGACGGCGATGTGAATCTGCGGCGGGGCTTCCAGTTTGGCAAGGCGGAGTTCCGCCGCGACCGCGGACAGGGCCTGGGCAAAGAGCTTGCGGTAACGGGGGTACCGTGAAATGGCGTAAGACCGCAGGAAGGGACCGAAAAATCCGATGACCGCGCCTTTGCCGAGCTTCCGGTACACGATGCCGGGGTACTGCTCCTCCCGCCGCTCCGGATCCCGTCCCCTGAACAGGGGGCTTACCACCACGCAAGCTTCCGCTTGTACAAGCCGCCATTTCCCGTAAGCCGGAACACAACTATCCCGGCCGGCTTGATCACAGAGGAGGTTTATCTGGAGACCGCTGTCCGTACTTTCCCAGGTTTCCCCCAGGTCCTTTACCCCCAAAAGCTCATCAAAGGCCTGGGTTTCGGCAAGTTCCGACAGGACCAGGGTTCCGCCTTCTTCAACGTAGTTCCTAAAGTGCGCGCTTAGTATGCCGGTACCTTCGGTACCGTTGGTACCGGCGGGCACAATACAGAGCGGAAACTGAGCCATCCGCCGGGCATAATCGGCTTCGCTGAGGATGTCCGCGTCATAGCCGTTCCCAAGGAGAACCGCAAGGGCGCCTTCCACGGGCTCCGCGCCGGAACCGATATTAAAGAGGGGTACGTTTCTCCGGTAATAGGGCCGGGAAGCGTGGAGGATTGCCGCCTGGGGAACGGATTCGCCTCCCCAATAGGGCTTACGGGCACGGCAAAATTCCGCTGTTTCGCCCAGTATGTCCATGTGCCAGGGGATGATCCTGCAACTGCGCTCCGGGGTATCGTACACAAGAAAGGTTCCGCCGCACGACAGTACGACTCCGGCCTCCTGGCAGAGGGCCGGCAGGGATTTGAAGGTCCATGCGTCTGTTTTCCCGTAACTGGTAAAGCCCCAGGCCATAAGCTCCCACTCGATTCCGCGGTTGGACATGAACCGGGCTTCGGTTTCCGCGTCTCCCACGCTCCAAATCCAGGAAAAGTCACCGCTGATGTAATCCACCGGTACGGTAATGGGGTCCGGTTGCCGTATGGTATACATCCAGTTGGAAATGACCGTTACCCCCGGCTTATGGGCATGAACAGCTTCGGTATATTCCCGCACATGGCGTTCAAAATTGCCCCGGCTGTAGTGGAGCCATTCCTCCCAGCCTTCTTCCCCGGGGGATACGGGGATATGAAGATCCGGCTTACCCGCCAGTTTACGGTAGGTGCCGGTACATGTATCACAGTAGCATGGCTCCGATGCCCAGTTGTCGCCGTCCACCCAAAAGCCGTTAACCCCGTACTGGTCGATAAGTTCAAACATCTGGGGGATCATGAGATCCCTGGTATAGTTCGAAAGGGGACAGGTCATGTTGGCGTCACGGCCCAGGCTGTTGGTTTCCTTAGGGGTCCACGAACCGGGAGGCGCGGGCGGATTCACCCTGCCGTATTCGGGATGCTTGAGGATAGCCGCGTAATCCCACACCCCGGAATAGTGCATGATAATGGGGATGCCAAGCTGTCGTGCCGCCTCGCACCAGATCTTCAGGGGGTCCTGGACAATTCCCGGAGACGGGGTACCTGTTGCGGTGGGCCAGCTTGTGTAGCCCCGGTGTCCCTTACAGTCGCATTGAATATAATCGGGTTTGACCTTGGAAAGCTCCTTCACAAGATGATCCACGGTAAGCCCTTCCCCAATAGTGGTGTCCTTTTCATTGGCGTGGATATCAAAATGAAGCCCGAAAAATACCGTGCTGTGCCAGGTGTGTGCCATGATTGTCTCCTCTGCTCAATGTCGCCGATGCATCGAGGTATCACTGTTATACGGCACGACAGAGTGATTGTTCAATCATGCCATCAGCCCCCTATCATGGAAACCGGCGGGGAAAGGCTAAGGGGGGCAAGGCTGCCCAGCCGTCCGCTTTGGCGGTAACTGTACCAGGAGATGTCGGTAAAGATCATGTGGTCCAAAAATTTGAGCCCCAAGAGATCGGCGGCGGCCATCAGGCGGGCGGTGATCTCGTCGTCCTCGGGGGAGGGTTTAAGCTGCCCCGAGGGGTGGTTGTGGGCCACGATCACCGCGGCGGCCCGGTCGATGATCGGGTCCGCAAAGACCTCCCGGGGATGTACGATAGTGCGGTTCACAAGGCCGATGCTGACGATCCGCAGGGCCAGGACCTCGTGTGCGCCGTTCAGGGAAAGGCAGAGGAAGCGTTCCTGTTTACGGTCCGCGTGGTGCCGCAGAATCGCGTATATGTCCTGGGGCCGCCGGATACGGGTCCCGGCAATCCCCCAGCGGCGGCGGCCAAACTCCAGCATGGCGGCCACGGCGCAGGCCTTGCCCTGTCCCATGCCGCCAAGGGCCGAAAGGTCCTGGATGCTGGGGATCCCCTTGCTACGGTCGAGGAGCTCGAGGAGTTCACCCGCCAGGGCCACAACGTTCTTCCCCCGGATCCCCGTGTTAAGGAGGATCGCCAGGAGTTCACGATCCGAAAGCGAGGCGGGACCGCCCCGGAGCAAGCGTTCCCGCGGACGCTCATTGGGCTGCGGGAACTGATCCGACACGTACCCGGAGTTGTCGCCGCCGGGACCGATGTAATCGGGATAGATGATCTCTTTCATAGATGTATATATATAGGGGCGGCTGTGCATGGTGCTTTGATTTTTGTGAAAAAAATCGCCGATAATGAAAAAATATGACGCCACGACCACATGCAACACCGATACACGCCCCCGCATGGGGGAAGATCCGGGGCTCGCGGGCCCTGCTTAGCGGGGCCCTGCTCGGGGCCCTGTTCTTCTCCTCCTGCGCGGGCATGGGGCGGGCGCTTGTGCCGGAAATTCCGGAACGGCCCCTTGAAGCGGAACCGGAACACTCAGGCGCAGCTCCCCTGCCGGAGCGGCCGGAAACCCCGGAACGGCCAATCCCGGCGATCCCCCTCTACATCCTGGGGATGGGACAGGTGACCCCGGAGTTCCTCTCCGGCTTCCTCCTCTCCGTCAACCCCGACGCGGGGGAGGAGTTCAGCGTGGAGTTGGCCAGGTTCTACACCGAGGAGGCGGAGCTTGAGGGTGTGAACCACGATGTGGCCTTTGCCCAGATGTGCCTGGAGACGGGCTTTCTGCGTTACGGCAACCTGGTAACCGCGGATATGAACAACTTCTGCGGCCTGGGGGCGCTGGGGATAGAACAGCGGGGGGAACGCTTTGCCGAGCCCCGCATCGGGGTCCGGGCCCATATCCAGCACCTTAAAGCCTACGCCACGGAAGAGCCGCTACGGCAGGAATTGGTGGACCCACGCTACCGCTGGGTCCGCTACGGGTCGGCCCCCACCATTTACGGCCTGGCGGGAACCTGGGCCACGGACAAGGACTACGCGGAAAAGATCAAAGGCATCCTGGAACGGCTCTACCGCTTTGTCGTGTACCCTGCCGAAGCACCGCAGGCCGGCTAGATCACCGCGGTTGCTTCATGATCGATCTTTTCCCGCACCAGATCGCCAATAATTTCCGATGGGGAAAGGTGTTTTA
>JAITQR010000278.1 GCA_031288815.1 Treponema sp. | reverse complement strand
GCCTTCTGGGGGCGGGCATCAAAAACCTTATCCTCTGCCTTTCCCTCACTTCCGCGCCCGCCATGGCCCGGCTTACCCGTTCGGCGGTCCTCTCCGCCCGGGAACAGCCCTACGTGGAGGCGGCGAAAAGCATCGGGGCGGGGAAGGGCAGGATACTCTTCCGCCACATCGCCCCCAACATCGTTTCTCCCCTCATCGTGCAGATGAGCTTCCTCTTCGCCCAGGCCATCATGAGCGAGGCGGCCCTGAGTTTTCTGGGCGCGGGGATTCCCGCCCCTCTGCCAAGCTGGGGGAGTATCCTCAACGAGGCTTCCACGGTTATCTACAGCGCCCACTGGATGCTGATCTTCCCCGGGCTGGCCGCCGCCTTTACGGTACTTGGCCTGAACCTCCTGGGGGACGGTCTCCGGGACGCGCTGGATCCCTTAGGGCCCCGCTAACATTTCCTCAACCCTTACCCCGGGATGATGGTAAGGTTCGGTATCGCCCCTGAACCGTAAAAAACTGATGCTTCGCCGGGGACACCAGTTAAGACAGGCCTGGCATTGTTCGCAGCCTTCGGTAAAAACCGGTTTTCCCTTTTCCATGACGATTGCGTTGCCGGGGCAGATCCTCCCGCAGAGCCCGCAGCCGTTACATGCGGCGTTAAGCTTAAAGCCTTTCACAAAAACGTTCTTCTTCAGTCCCAGCCTGAACAGGGAAGATACAAAAACCGAAAGGGGCCGTATTCTCCAGGGGGAATTTGTTTTTCCCGCGCGGATTGCCCGGGCCGCTTCCTCGGTGGCGTGGTCTTGCAGGAGGAGCCTCTTCCGCTTCGTTTCTTCCCCGGGGGGGCCGAAGATAGGAATGTAGTTTTCCACGCTGGGTATTCGGCCCGAGAAAGACAGGGAGAGATTTTTCCGTTTAAGGATCCGGTACAGTTCCGCCAGAGTCCCGCCGGGATCGCTGCCGTAGGTAACCAGCGCGGCAATATAGGGGGAACGGATTTCGGAGCGGATAATAAAACGGCGTACCAAAAGCGGCATCTGGTACGCGTAAGAGGGAAACATAAAGACCACCCGGTCCGCCTCGATAGGGGCCGG
Organism: Treponema sp.; assembly: GCA_031288815.1. The sequence goes on along the minus strand of JAITQR010000278.1, from coordinate 5,170 downwards.
CGCCTGCCGCATAAGTTTGCCGATACTGCATAACTCCGCCCGAACCGGCTTCGCCGCGGCGGGATCCGAATTTCCTTCAAAACTTTCTTCAAAACCGGCCGGGTTTTGGGATTGATCCAGATACCCGGCGATTTTTTTAGCCGACCAGAGGGTGTTTCCGGTACCGGAAAAATAATAAATTTTTACGCCTGACCGTTTTTCCGGCCTCTTCCTTTTCCGGTACGCCTCCGCCTCCTTCATATTCGCCCTCCCCCTTGCTAATTCGGGTAAATTGGCCCTACTATATGCTTATGAAGCGCAGACTGATCACTTCCGCCCTTCCTTACGTGAACAATGTGCCCCATTTGGGGAATCTTATCCAGGTATTATCCGCCGACGCCTTTGCCCGGTTTTGCCGGCTCCGGGGTTACGAGACTCTCTATGTATGCGGTACCGATGAGTACGGTACCGCCACCGAAACCCGGGCCGCCGAGGAGGGGGTAAGCCCTCAGGAACTCTGCGACCGTTACTACGCTATTCATTCGGAAATTTACCGCTGGTTCGGTATTGATTTTGATAAATTCGGCCGTACATCCACGGCCATACAGACCGAGGTGACCCAGGATATATTCAGGAAACTGGACGCCAACGGTTTTATCCTGGAACGGACCATCGAACAGCTCCACTGCGATAGCTGCGGCCGTTTCCTGGCGGACCGCTACGTGCTGGGGGTCTGTCCCCACTGCGGCTCCCCCAACGCCCGGGGGGATCAGTGCGAGTCCTGCGGCAAGCTTCTGGACCCCACGGAACTTAAGGAACCCCGCTGCTCAAGCTGCGGCGCCACTCCCCGGCTTAAATCCACCAGGCACCTCTACATCGATCTGCCCAAGATCAAGGATCGCCTGGAAGAATGGATAGCCGGGGCTTCGGAAAATGGTTTCTGGGCAAACAACGCCATCCAGATGACCCAGGCCTGGATCAGGGACGGCCTGCGGGAACGGGCTATTACCCGGGATCTGAAATGGGGCATACCGGTTCCCCGGCCGGATTACGAGAAAAAGGTCTTCTACGTCTGGTTTGACGCGCCTATCGGTTACATTTCCATTACCGGGAACCTGGGGGCGGAAACAACCAAGGACTGGCGGGCTTTTGTGGATTACTGGTGGAAGAGTCCGGAGGAAGTGGAGCTTTTCCAGTTTATCGGGAAGGACAATATCCCTTTTCACACGGTGGTTTTCCCCTCCAGCCTTTTGGGGAGCGGGGATAACTGGACCATGCTTTATCACATGTCCAGTACCGAGTACCTTAACTATGAAAGCGGAAAATTCTCTAAAACCAGGGGAGTAGGGGTCTTCGGTTCCGACGTGATGGAAACCGGCATAGGGCCGGATGTCTGGCGTTTTCATATCTTCTACAACCGGCCGGAAAAAGCCGACGCCCTTTTTACCTGGAAAGATTTTCAGGAGAAGGTAAACGGAGAGCTTATCGGAAATCTGGGAAACCTGGTAAACCGCAGCCTCTCTTTCGTGATCCGTTACTATGACGGGAAGATTCCGGGAGGCGGCAAATCCAACGCCGCTTTTTGGGAAACCATGAGGGACTACGAGAACCGGATCGCCGGCAGGCTGGAAAAGGCGGAGCTGCGGGACGCTTTCCGGCTGATCTTTGAGTTATCCTCTTTCGCCAACAAAACGTTCCAGGACGGGGAGCCCTGGAAAAACCGTACCGCCAACCCCCCGGCGGCGGAAGCCCTGATTCGGGATCTCTGCTACGCGGTTCGGGATATCGCGGTGATGATTGAGCCTTACCTGCCCGCCGCCGCGGAGAAGATACTCTCCTTTTTCGGCCTTGGTTTTGCCCGCAAAGGCGGCTTCGTCTCCCGGATACTCCCGGTAAAGGGGCTTTCCTGGGAAGATATCGGCCAGGAGAAGGGGCTTCACCGGGTGCTTAAAAGCGAGGTTCTTTTCGCCAAGCTGGAGGATGAACAGGTGGCGGAATTGCGGGATCGGTATTCGGGCAGCCAGAAGGAACGGAAGGAACAGCCGGCAGCCCGGGACGGCCGGAATGGAGAGGCGCGGGTTCCGGGGGATGAACGGAAGGATTCCGGGGCGGCTAAGGCCGTGCCGGACGCGGTTCTTCCCGAGGGCGCGGCCCCGGTAAAGCGGGATTTCGCCGCTACCCTGGATCTCCGGGTGGCGAAGATCGTAAAAATCGAGCGCCATCCCAAGGCGGACAAGCTCTATATCGAAACCCTGGAAATAAAAAACAGCCAGGGCGCGGCGGAGGAACGGATCATCGTGTCCGGTCTGGTTCCCTTTTACAGGGAGGAAGATCTTTTGGGGAAACACATCGTGGTGGCCTACAACCTCAGGGCGGCGAAGCTCCGGGGCGTGGAAAGCCGGGGTATGCTCCTTGCCGCCTCGGATCACCAGGGGCCCGACGCTACGGAACGGGTGGAAGTGCTGGACGCGGGAGAAAGCCCCGTGGGTTCCAGGGTCGCGCTGGAAGGGGATGAGCCCCCGGCGGCGGATCTTCCCGAAATAAGCATCGACGACTTCTTTTCGGTTCCCTTAACCGTAAGGGACAACCGGGTAGAAGCCGAAGGCAAAGCCCTTACCCTGGAGGGGAAGCCTATCCTGACCCGGCTTATCTCTTCCGGCGAGGCGCATTAATGCCGCCGCCCTCCGGGCGTTTTCTTAAGGGCCTTGAACCCGCGGATCTTGGGTCATGCAACGCCGCGGGATCTTTCCTGCAATCCGGTTTCTGGGGAAGTTTCAAAGCCCGTTTCGGCTGGAACGCCCGCCCTTTTATGCTTAACTGGGAAGGAGGCGCGAAGCCTCTCCTGGTTATCCGCCGCAGGCTGTTTTCGGGTTTTTCCTTTGCCTACGTCCCCTGGGGGCCTGAACTGCCGGAAGGTTTTCCCGCCCTGGGGGAAGAGGGGCGGGACGCCAGGACTTGCGCCCTGGCGGAGCTTGCGGCGGCCCTGCACCGGTTCCTGCCCCGGGATACCGCCTTTATCCGTTTTGATCCCCCCTGGTACAGCCAGGGGACGGAGTCGTCCCCCCTTATTGGTAAACCCTTTAGCCGGGCCGGCGCGGATGTCCAGCCCCCGGATACCGTTCTGCTGGATCTGCGTTCCCCACCGGAAAGGATCCTGGCGGCCATGAAGCCCAAATGGCGCTACAATGTGGGCCTTGCCGCCAGGAAAGGGGTGACGGTTCGACAGTCGGACCCTGTCCCCGGAGAGGGGTTCAACGCGGATATCGGAACCTTTTACCGGCTCCTCCGGGAAACCGCCAGCCGGGACGGTATAGCCATCCACGGCATCGAGTACTACCGAACCTTCTTTAGCCACGCCCGGGAGTATGGCGCCGCCGTTTCCCGCGGGCCTAAACCGGAGGCGCGGCTCTATCTGGCGGAATACCGGGGGGAGACCCTGGCGGCTATCGTGACGCTTTTCCACGGCCGGGAGGGGGTGTACCTTTACGGCGCCTCGGCAAACAGCCACCGGAACCTTATGGCCCCTTACGCCCTCCAATGGAAGGCCATGGGAGACGCGAAAGCCGCGGGCTGTGCCGAATACGATCTTTTTGGCATTCCCCCAAACGGCGATGAAAAGGATCATTCAATGGCGGGGCTTTACCGTTTCAAGACCGGCTTTATCGGCGGCGGGGAGGCCGGCGGCAGGATCATTCACCGGCCGGGGAGTTGGGACTATACCTACCGGCCCCTGATCAGCGGTCTTTTCAACACGGCGGAAAGAGTACGGAAAAAACTGCGGAGCTTTAAAAAAAAGCGCCTGGGTTAAGCGGGAATCCGGAAGGAGCGGTTTTCCCGTCCCTTCCCCCCGCCCTTTTCCGGGACTATTTCCTTTTTTTCCGCTGGAAAAATTCCGTCCGAATTGGGTATACTGCCCAGACGATGAATCTTGAAGCTTTTGTTCTGGGCTCCGGGGGTATGATGCCCCTGCCCAACCGGCACCTTACCTCCGTGCTCCTGCGGCGGGAAGGGGAGCTTTTTCTGTTTGACGGCGGCGAGGGCACCCAGGTATCCCTGCGGCGGCTCAACCTCCGGTGGAAAAAAATTTCCGTCATTTTTGTAAGCCATACCCACGCGGATCACGTAACCGGCATACCCGGCCTCCTCATGCTTTCCTCCCAGGTGGACCGGGACGATCCCCTCTACATCATCGGGCCTCCCCGGATCGCCGAGTACATCGAGACAAGCCGCCGGGTACTGGACATGTATATCAACTACGAGATCGTGATCCGGGAGATCACCGAGCCCGGGGTGGTGTACCAGGGGGAGGATTTCCGGGTCCGGGCCTTTCCCCTGCGCCATACCAAACCCTGTTACGGCTATACCCTGGAGGAGGATATGCGGCCCGGGGAGTTCCATCCCGAAAAGGCCGAAGCCCTGGGGATTCCCCGGGGCCCCCTCTGGTCCCGGCTTCAGTCCGGGGAAACCATCAGGCTTGCCGGCGGCAGGGAGGTGGCGCCCGGGGAAGTGCTGGGAAGCCCCCGCTCGGGGCGGAAATTTTCTTTTGTTACCGATACCCTGGCCTTCAGGGACATCGCCGGCGAGGTGGCGGGATCGGATCTCTTTGTCTGCGAGGGGATGTTTGAGAAGGCCCTCCTGGAAACCGCCAGGGAGAAGAAACACATGACCGCCGATCAGGCAGCCCGGATAGCCCTGGAGGGGAAGGTAAAGAAACTCGCCCTGATCCACTACAGCCCCCGTTACACCGAATACGATCTCAAACGGCTTTTGCAGGAAGCCCAGGGGATCTTTCCCCAAACCGTGCTCACCAGGGATCGGATGGTCTTTCCCATGGAGTACGAAGACTAATGATAGAAGTCCGGGATCTTTCCAAGCGCTACGGAAAAGTCAAAGCGGTGGACAGGATTTCTTTTTCCCTGGGAAAAGATCAGGTTCTCGGCTTCCTGGGCCCCAACGGCGCGGGAAAAACCACGGTGATGAAGATCCTTGCGGGTTTTCATTTTCCCTCCTCGGGCGTCGCCCTGGTGGACGGCGTCCCGGTGGAGGAGGATCCGGTGGAGTTGAAAAAACGTGTCGGCTATCTGCCGGAGAGCGTGGCCCTCTACGGGGAACTGACGGTGGACGAGTACCTCTCCTTTGCCGCCCGGGCAAGGCTTATCCCCCCGGCCCGGCGGAGGGAGGCCGTCAACAC
>JAITQR010000270.1 GCA_031288815.1 Treponema sp. | reverse complement strand
CCCGCCTGGGTTCCGGCGGTTTTTCCCGCCAGGTCTTTCAGGGTATTTACCGGCGAATTCCCCTTCACCACGATAACCTGGGCGTTTTTCAGGTAGGGGGGACTGAAAAGCAGGTTCTGCTTCCGCTCTTCGGTGATGGTAAAGCCGTTCCAGATACAGTCAATTTCCCCGGTGTTGAGCTCCTGCTCCTTGGCGTTCCAGTCAATAGGCTGCAGCGTCAGTTCAACGCCCATCCGCCGGGCCACTTCCTTCGCCAGATCCACATCGTAACCCACAATTTCGTTGTTTTCGTCGCGGAACCCCATGGGCGGGAACGAGTCGTCCAGGCCCAGGACGAGCTTTTTCTCAGCCAGAACCGTCTCCAGGGACCGATCCCCCCCGCTTGCCGTGGAAGCCGTCTCCTTCCTGGCGCCGGCAAAGACCGCGACCGCCGTCAAAACCAGAAAAACCGCCATTCCAATCCTTTTCATTGTTTCCTCCTTGCGTATTTATCCCGCCGGGCCGGAACCTTTTTCCGCCTGTCCGGCGATTTGGACAAGTGATATTACCCCGCCTCGTAACCCGCCTCAACAACCGCCGCCTTCATGGCCTCAAGGCTCGCCTGGTCCCCATGGTTCACCAGCGCCTCACCTTTTTTAAGGCTTACCTTGGCGGATTTGACATCCTCTACGCCTTCCAGCGCTTCGGTAACGTGTTTTACGCAGTGTTCACAAGACATTCCGCCGATTTTCAGTATGGTTTTCATATTCCGTCTCCCCCCTCTTACGTATATCGAAACTTCGGCCCCCGGGGCCGTGTAGATAATACCCCTTTGCGGTTCCGGTTTAAAGGGCCCCGGCTATGGCGCGTTTTTTACGTGGCGCGAAAGACTCCCAGGCCGCCCTTTCAAAATCTGACATTCCCGCTCTTTTTCTGTATACTGATCCCCGGTGGAAACTTGGTATGCGGTACAGAGTTGATAAAAAGTCGGGAAACAGTTTGTCCATCCTGGGGTTCGGCTGTATGCGTTTCCCCCGATCGCTGGGTTCCATCGACATGAAGCGAACCGAAGGGCTGGTAAACCGGGCGGTAGAGGGGGGAGTGAACTATTTCGACACCGCCTATATCTACCCCGGCAGCGAGGAAGCCCTGGGGGCGATCTTCGAAAAAAACGGGCTCCGGAAGAAGGTCTATATCGCCGCGAAACTGCCCCTGATCCTCCTGAAAGGCCCCGGGGATTTTGACCGGTACTTCAACAGGGAGCTGGAACGGCTGCGGACCGGGTACATCGACTACTACCTGATGCACATGATCACCGATACGGGGCTGTGGAAAAAGCTCAAAGACTGGGGGATTGAGCGCTGGATCGAGGAAAAGAAACGGGAAGGGAAGATCCGGCAGATCGGTTTTTCCTACCACGGCAGCCGGGACGAATTCCTCCGGCTCATTGACGATTACCCCTGGGAATTCTGCCAGATCCAGTACAACTATTCCGATGAGCATTTCCAGGCCGGGGTGACGGGTTTGCGGAAAGCCGCCGAAAAGATGCCGGTGATGATCATGGAACCCCTCCTGGGGGGAAGGCTCGCCAGGGCTCTGCCCGCCGGGGCGGAGGAAATCTTCAGAAAGGTAAGGCCCGATCTCTCCCCGGCGGCTTGGGCCCTCAACTGGCTCTGGAACCAGGGGGAAGTGACCCTTACCCTTTCCGGCATGGGGGAGATGGGGCAGCTTGAGGAAAACCTGGGTCTGGCCGGGGAAGCCCGGATCGGTATGCTGGGGGATAGGGAGCTTGAGGCTTACCGCCGGGTTCTGGAGGTATTGAACCGAAGCAGCCCGATTCCCTGCACGGCCTGCGACTACTGTATGCCCTGCCCCAGGGGGGTCAATATCCCCGGCTGCTTCGCCTCTTACAACGCGTCTTTCTCCATCGGTTACGTGGCGGGGATGCACCAGTTTGTCACCAGCACCGGGGTAAGCGCGGACAAAAGGGCCGGCCCCGGACTCTGCGTCGGCTGCGGAAAATGCGAAAGCCACTGCCCCCAGGGGTTGCCTGTCAGAAAAAACCTCGCGCTGGTCCGGAAACGGATGGAGCCCCTCTGGTTCCGCTGTTTCGCCGCCCTTTTCCGGGCCTCTCTGGGAGTTCGCGCTTCGCCCATGAAACCCAAAAAAACCGCCGGGGAGGAAGAGTGAGCGGTTTTGCCGTAGCCCTTAAGAACCCCGAATACCCCTTTGCGCGGAATGTCTTTGCCCCTAAAACCGCGCCGCGTTCTTAACTTGAAAAGGCGGAAGCCCGTTCAGGGCGTCCACTCGGGCTTGCTCTATTCCAAAACCCTGTAGCCGGTTTTAAGGTCCACCAGGCTCCGGAGCCGTTCCCCCTTGACGAAACGGGCGGCGTTTTCCAGGTTGAGCCGCATGATGTGCCGCGCCGTTTCGGGCATGTTGCGGCCTCCGGCGATGTGGGGAGTGATCACCGCGCCTTCAAGCTTCCAGAGCCGGTGGCCTTCCGGCAGGGGTTCGGGCAGGGTAACGTCCAGTCCCGCCCCGCCGATCTGTCCCGATTCCAGAGCGTCGCAGAGCGCTTCGGTGTCGATGGCGGAACCCCGGCCGGCGTTTACGATAACCGCCCCCCTCTTCATCCTGGCAAGCCGTTCCCGGTTGATGATTCCCTCGGTTTCCCTGATCCCCGGCAGGATAAGAGCCACAATATCCGCCCTGGGGAGCAGCTCGTCCAGCCGATCCGTAAGGTAAAGCTCGTCCACATAGTCGCTTTTGGGCTGGGCTGTCCGGCGTACCCCGACAACGTAGGCGCCAAGCGCTTTCATCCGCCAGGCGTACTCTGAACCGATGTCCCCCAGGCCCACCACAAGCACGGTGGAACCCAGAATGCTTTTCACTTCCCCCCGGCCCTGCCAGCGTTCCCTGTTCTGCTCATCCCGGTAGAGATGCAGCTTTTTTACAATCTGGAGGGTTACCGCCACCATGTGTTCGGAAACCCCGTGCCCGTAGCCGCCGCTGGCGCAGCTGAGCAGCACTTCCGGGCCTATCTCGCCGTTCAGGTAGCCGTCGGTCCCGGCGGACTGAAGCTGTATCCATTTAAGCCGGGGGCAGCGGGCGATAAAATCCTTCCCGGGGTTGCCGAAAATGACGGTAATATCCCCGGCGGTATCGGGGCTTATCCCGTCCGTGTTTCCGTCTTCGTCGAATATAAGCCCGTAGCCGGGCAGCGCCCCGGCAAGCTCCCGTTTAAAATCCCCGGTGGCGGAAAACAAAACCAGCGCCTTATCCATAACGGCGTCTCCTTAAGCTGTTTTGGTACAAGCCTACCACGGTATCAAAGCCGGAAAGGATTGTACCTCTCCCCGTAGTCGAAGGTGTCGGCACGCTCCTTCCGTTTCAAAGCCCCTACCATAAGGTAGGTTACCGGAGTCATAAGGATTTCCACAAGGCATTTGAGGAAATAGTTGGTCAACACCAGGCTCGCGAAGAGCTCCCAGCCGAAAACCCCGGCAAGGGAGGCGATAAACACGAAAACCAGGCTATCCAGAAGTTCCCCCACCAGGGTAGAACCGACGGTTCGTATCCAGAGGAAACGCCCCTTCATCAGGACTTTGACCCGGGAAAGAACCACGGAATTGGAAAATTCCCCCGCCCAGTAACCCAGAAGGCTTGCCAGGACAATGCCGCCCCCGCTCATGCCCCCCAGGATGGCGTCGAAGGCCCCGCTGCCGGCGTAGATTTCCCATTCCGCCTCTCCGGGGAGGAGCCGCAGGATAAAGAAAACCAGGGCCGACAGGGCCAGGGCCGCGAAGCCGGTCCAGATAACCCGGCGGCCCGCCCGGAAGCCGTAAACCTCGGTGAGGATATCCCCGAACACATAGGACAGGGGAAAGAGCAGGGTTCCGCCGTCAAAGGCCATCCGTACCGGGGGTATACCCAGGACGCCGAAAATCGAGAAACCCAAGTCGACTATCTTTGCCGACGACGCGATGTTACTGATGATGAGAACCGCCACGAAGAAAGCCATAAAAAGATCCAGGTAACGGTACTGTCCCGGCCGCGGGGAATTTGCCCTTTCCGGAACCGGGTAAGGAGAGGATGTCACGGGATGAAAACTCCTTGTTTTGTTTAGGCGGGTTAATCCAGGATACCGCCTCGCGCCGAAGCGCAAAATAGGGCTTAAGCGCCCAACGCCTGCCTATGCTTTTCCTCTCGCCGAGGAGTTTGTCGCGTTTCCCGCGTGAAACCCCAAAAAAACGCCGGAGAAGCGATTTTTATCTTCACGACAGGCTGCTGGAATCTCGGGTGATCAGGCCCACCTGATGAGTCCCGTGCGGTAGGGATGTACCAGGGCGTCGTGTTTGGGCAGGATACGGACCGTATGACCCTGCATACCCGTATCCTCGCATTCGATCCTTACCTGGAACAGGTTCAGGTTCCCCTCATGGCTTATATGCTTCATCTCTGTCCGGCGGGCGTTCTCTATTTGAGAAGCCTGGCTGGATATACTGCCGTGGTAGAGTTCAACCTTGAGTTCGTTGGGATTGAGGATGCCCAAATCTATGAAGGCGGTCACGGTCAGGGCGTCTCCCCGCTGCATCACCGGTTTTGCGTTGGATTCGATTTTGGCGATCTTAAGGGAATCCCAGGCCTGCCGGAGTTTGCTGAAATAAACCGCCAGGGATTTTGACTCCGCGTAATCGTCCTTCACGATACGGCGGTAGTTTTTCAGGGCGGGGAAGTAGAAGTTGTTGGAGTAATCCATCAGCATCCGGTGGCTGGACATGGAATGGCCTATCTGCCTCATGCAGTTCTTCATCATTTTTATCCATTCCCGGGGAAGTCCGTCCCTGCCCCGCTGGTAGAAAAGGGGCACGATACCCCGTTCCAGCAGGTCGTACAGGGCCTTACTCTCCACATCGTCCTGAAGCTTCTCGTCGCTGTACAGTTCCCCCTGGCCGATGGCCCAGCCCACCTGGGGGTTGTAGGCTTCGTCCCACCAGCCGTCGAGGATCGAGCAGTTGAGGACGCCGTTCATGGAAGCCTTCATGCCGCTGGTACCGCTGGCCTCCAGGGGTCTGCGGGGGGTATTGAGCCACACGTCCCCGCCGGAGGTGAGGTAGTGGGCGACAGTCATGTCGTAGTTTTCCACAAACACGATGCGGCTCGTAACGTCGTATTTTTCCGCGAAGTGAATGATATCCCGGATCAGATCCTTGCCGGGCATATCGTGGGGATGGGCTTTTCCGGCGAAGATGAGCTGTACCGGCCGGTCGTTGTCCTTTACCAGCCGAAGGAGCCGCTCCGGGTCCCGGAGAAGCAGGGTACCGCGCTTGTAGGTGGCGAAACGGCGGGCAAAACAGAGGGTCAGGGCATAGGGCGAAAGAGCGTCTTCGGCCTGGCCGGCGTAATGCCGGGCCGCCCCGGTTCGCTCCAGCCGGAGCCGTATCCGATCCCGCACAAAGGCTACCAGCCGCTCCCGGCGGCGCTCGTGGGTACGCCAAAGCTCTTCGTCGGATATCCGGTCCATCCGATCCCAGATAGACAGATCCGTCGGTTCATCCTCAAAATGGGGGCCGAAATAACGATCCAGCAGATCCGCCATGCCGCTGGAAACCCAGGTACGGGGATGCACCCCGTTGGTCACGTGGTGGATGGGAATCTCGTCCAGGGGAAGTCTCGGCCAGAGCCCCTGCCACATCTCCCGGGAGACTACCCCGTGAAGCTTGGCCACCCCGTTGGCATAGGCGGCAAGCTTCAAGGCCAATACGGTCATGCAGAAGCTTTCGTTGTCGTCGTTGGGCCGCTCCCGTCCCAGGGCGAGAAATTCCTTCCAGGAGATCCCCAGGATCTGGGGCCAGGAGCGGAAATATTTTTCCAGCAGGGCGACGTCAAAACGCTCATTCCCCGCGGGAACCGGGGTATGGGTGGTAAAAATATTGGTAGGCCAGACCGCTTCCTTGGCCTCCTCAAAACCGAAGTGCCTTTCCTGCATGAGTTCCCGGATCCGTTCCAGGCCCAGGAAGGCCGAATGGCCCTCGTTCATGTGGGTAGCCGCCGGGTTGATCCCCAGGGCCCGCAGGGC
>JAITQR010000216.1 GCA_031288815.1 Treponema sp. | reverse complement strand
ACACATATTCGCCGCAGTTGTGGATACTGCCGTCATTGATGAGCGCCCAGGCGCTTTCGTGCAGGGGAACCACCACCCGGCTCCTGGTTTTCACCTGCCGCTTCACAATCTGCGCCCCGGATGTGGTATGTTCCACATCACCCCATTTCAGGCTTTTAAGATCGCTGATACGCAAGGTGCAATAACAGGCGAACACAAAAGCCCGCTTCACTTCGGCGCCCAGATTTCCGCCTATTTCAACCTTGGATAAATGTTGCAGTTCAGCAAGTTCCAGGTATTCCCGGTCCGGCTCGGGAATAGCGATGCCTTTCACTCCTTCGGAGGGATCGGACAATAAGATGTTTCCCCGGTTGGCAGCCGGATCATCGGAGACGGTCAGGCTCAGGGCTTCCCAGGTCCGTTTCCCGTTCTGGTAAATATCCAGGTATAATTTGCGCCGTTTGCCCGTACCTTTACCCCCATTTTGCCTCCAATATGTCTACAGGAAGTCTACAAAAAGGGGTGAAAAGAAATCAATTATGATGAAACCAAGAAAATGATAAAAACTGTAATTCCTTATAATATAAGGAATTATGAAGCATGATGAAACAAGACGGCCATAAAAAGGCCCCCGAAGGGGCATGGGCGATACAAGAGTCGAACTTGTGACCCCCAGCGTGTCATACTGGTGCTCTAACCAACTGAGCTAACCGCCCAAACACAACGCCTAAGCGATGATGATTCCAACTATATCACAAGAACCCGTTCCCGGCTATACAAAACCGGTGAACAGTCCCGAAACTAACAGCGGCGGGGATACCCGCAAACCCTGTCAGTCTCAATTCCTCAAGCTTCGGCGCCAAACAAAACTACCAGAAAGCACTTAACGGGCCGGCCCTTACAAGCCCGGTCGGATCGTATCAATCAACCAAGCTTGCGGTTTTGGCGCTTAGGGCAAAGCACAAAAATCCATCGCGCCAAGAGAGCCCGCCGCGCTTATAAGTTTTCGCGTCACCTTGCGCCGTAAAAACACGATTTACGGGCTTACCCGAACCTTTACCAGCGAACCTATGGTTTGGCGGCGCCGTGCAAGACAAAAGCCGCCTGGCAAACGATTTCTTGGTTTTACGCCCAAAGGCAAGAAGCTCCTAGGATCGCTCCCGGATAACCACGTTGATCTCTATCTTGCCGAGTTTTCCGGCCGGCCCCAGTTCCATAGGAACAATCAGGGCTTCCACCTCCAGGTTGTTGGAAATTTCCATGTTTTCACCGGAAAACAGAGCCGGCGGGGTCAAGTCAAATTTAAAACCCAAATCGTGAAGCTTGGTAACCGCCCGGGCGGTAATCATGTTGGCAAGTTCGGTAATAGTGGCCTTCACAAGCTCGTCAAGAACCTTCATTTCCTCCATGTTCATGGCGCTGGCCACATTCAGGGCGGTTTCCTTGGTCATATCAAAAAGAACCCGGCCCTCCACGCCTCCCGCAAGCCCAACCAGCGCCGCGACCCCCATGATAGACATAGACGAATTCTTAAGATACAGATCTCCCCTCTTTACGTCGGTGTTCAATACCTCTTTCAAAACACCAAAAGCGGCCTCCACAAAAGGATTGATGTACTCAACTCTCATAAAAACTCCTTCTTGAAACTGCTATGAGTTTCTTAAATAAGCCGAAACCGGATCCGTTGCCGCCAGCAGCCACTCGCCGCCCTGAAGCTGCTCGTTCCTGCCCAGGAAAACCACTCCCTGACTCTTCAGTTTTTCGGCAAAAACAGCCAGAAGTTTTTCCTGATCCTGTACCGAAAAGAAAGATATAAGATCCCGCGCCAGAATGATGTCCAACTGCGGAAGCTGGCTCTCGTTTAGTACATCGTGATACTCAAAAACCACCGAATCCTTGATAACCTGATTGAAACTGTACCCATTCTTCCCGCTGACCATAAAGGAACGGCAATACTCCGGAACTTCTTCCAAATCAAAGGTCATATTAGGAGCCTGGGATATAGCCATGATATCATTGTCATTAGCCCATATCTTGATGTTTCCCTGCGGATACCGTTCTCTAAGTATACAGGCAAAAGAAAATGTTTCATAGCCCTTCCAGCAGCCCAGGTTCCAAACCTGGATATTGTTGGAGGGAAAATTCGGCAGCGTGTTCCGTACCATGCCGGCGTATTCATCATCCCAGAAGACCCCCGTACAGGGGGAAAGAAAGGAGGCGAGGAAACTATCGGCGTCCGAGGCGTTGCGAAGCTGGACATCCACGTCCGAATGGCTGGTGGCCCATTCGATGAAGCGTTTATGCAGCCAATTTTCGTTTATGATGGAAGACTGGAAATGCCGCAGGGCCTCAAGGCTTTCCTTGATAAAGCCCAGGGCGGCATCGGAAACATCCGGGAGACGGGGCTTGGCCGGCTCCGCGGCCGCCGGCGGAGAGTAAGATCCCGTACCCGAAGTCTCGGCGATAGGCGCCCGCTGCTTCTCTTCTTCCTTGTTCTGGGAAAATATCCGGATTACATCCAGAATGATGTAAAGATCCCCCTGTTTCTCCACCACTCCGCTGATAAACTTTATATTGATGTCCCCGAAGATGGGATGGGGGGGCTGGATATTATCGGAATTGATACCCACCACCTTATCGATCTTGTCAACAATAGTCCCATAAACCCGATCTTCGATACGGAGGATCAGCATATTCTCCTGGCCGTCCGGTTTCCGGTCCTGGGGCAGGTGGAAAAAAGCCCGCAGGTCAATGATGGGAATAATATCGCCCCGGAGGTTGTACACCCCCCGGACAAAGGACGCCGCGTTGGGCACATAGGTAAATTTATCCGCCTTGGCGATTTCCTTGACGTTCATGATATCCACACCGTAATCCTTGCCGGCCAAGGAGAAGGTGATCATCTTGAAATCATCCGCGTCGACCCGTTCTTTTTGTTCCTGAAGCTCGGCGTTTACCTGCATCAAATCTTTAACTATCGCCATTTTACACTCCGTTACCGCATTGAAGATTCACGGACACGCCGATTTTCCATCTCCCGGCGGAGACCCAGCTCCAGAAGCTGACTCACATCAATGATCAGGGAAACCGAACCATCGCCCAATATCGAAGCCCCGGCGATACCCGGAGAGTTGGTAAACTGATCCCGCAGGGGTTTAATGACCACATCTTCCTCGCCAATCAGACTGTCCACCATAAAGCCCATTTTCTTTTCGGCGCTTCCCACGATGACTATGAAGTTGTAATCCACCTGCTCCTCGGTCTTAATCCCGAAGAGCCGGTTCAAGCGGAGCAGGGAGATAACATCGTTGCGGATATTAAAGACCTCGTAGTTGTCGATCATCTTGATGTCTTCCGGCTTGATCCGCAGGCTTTCAATAACGCTGGTAATGGGGATGGAGTATATTTCCGTACCCACCCGGACCAGGAGGCCCTGGATGATGGCCAGGGTAAGGGGAAGCTTGATCGTGAACTTCGTGCCTTTGCCCCTTTCGGAACTGACCGTCACGGTTCCGTTGAGCTTGTCTATCTGACGGCGCACCACGTCCAGGCCGACTCCCCGGCCGGAAATACTGGTGATCTGCTTGGCGGTGGAAAAACCCGGTTCAAAGATCAGGTTGAAGGCTTCCACGTCGGTGAGGAGTTTGTTGGGGCTGATAAGCCCCCGTTCAACCGCCTTGGCCTTGACCGCATCCACGTCGATACCTTTGCCGTCGTCGGAAATCTCGATGACGATCATGTTGCCTTCGTTGGTGGCCTTAAGGAGAACCATGCCTTCCTCGGGTTTACCCGCGGCTTTCCGTTCTTCCTGGGACTCGATCCCGTGATCGATAGAGTTCCGTACCGAGTGCATAATCGGATCCAGAAGATCCTCAATGACCGACTTATCCAGCTCGGTCTCTTCGCCTTCTATCACCAGGTTGATCTTCTTGTTGAGGCTCTTGGAAAGATCCCGAACGAGCCGGGGGAAGCGGCTGAATATCTGGCTGATGGGAACCATGCGGATCCGCATGACCCCTTCCTGAAGTTCCCCGGTGATCCGCCCCAGGTTCTGGGAGGTGGAACGGAATTTTCCCATGTTGTTCTTCACGGAAGTTTCAAAACCGTCGAAGAGGGTAAACATATCCCCGTATTCTTCGCCGATCTCCTTGCGGATATCCTTGATGGAACGGCCTTGCTGGATACTGTCCAGATAATCGGGAAGTTTGTCAAAAAGGCCCTTGATCTTCTCCCGGTACCTGTTTTCCAGATCGTGGAGTTCCGTAAGCATGTCGTTGAACTGGAGGTTGATCTGGTTGAAGGTGGCCTTGGTAATAACCGTCTCGGAAACCAGGTTAAGGAGGTCGTCGATACGTTTGGAATCCACCCGGAGGATGGAACCCGCTTCTTTTCCCGCCTTCTTGGCGTCTTCCGCGGCCCCGGCGGCCGCTTTGAGGGCCCCCGCCGAGGCGGCGGGCTGAGGAGCCGCGGCAGGAGCCGGTTTCGGCGCCGTGGCCGCGGGTTGGGGAGCCGCCGCGAGGGCCGGTTTCGGCGCCGGGGCGGCGGACTGGGGAGCCGCCGTGGTTTTTGGGGCCACAAGCTGACTGATATCGGTAACGGTCGCGCCTAAGGTAACATCGGGGATAGCCACATATTTCTGGATATCCTCAACGCTTTTGGCGGTGGCATAGTAATAATCCACCACGGGGAAAAAATTGTCCTCGTAAAGGGCCTCAAAATCCGGGGTGGTACGCAGTACCGTTCCGTCCCCTTTAAGGGCGGCGTATACCTGAATACCCCCAACCGTATTCATCAGGCTGCTCTGATCAAACTGGACGGAAACCTTGTAAACCGGCAGGCCGCCATCCACCGATTCCCGCAGTTCCCGCAATTCGGCCTCGCTAAGGGTTCCCGCGGAAGGCCCGGCGGGGGAAGGAGCGGGCGCGGCGGCCGCGGGTTTGGGAGCGGCTGGCTTCGCGGCGGAACCTTTTTTGCTCTTCGCGCCCTCGGGAAGCAGGGCGGAAAGGCGGCCCTCAATCTCGGAGGTATCCTCCTGATAAACCGCCCCCTCCATGCGCTTGCCCAGCATGGCTTTTATGACATCTATGGCGGAGAGAAGGATGTCTACCACATCTTCGTTTACTCCAAGCTGATCCGAGCGGATTGCGTCCAGCACGTCTTCCACCAGGTGGGTAAAATGGGAAAGCTCCATCATTTCCACCGTGGCGGAACCACCCTTTAAGGTATGAGCGGCCCGGAAGATCTCGTCTACCGAATCCTTGTTGCCCCCCTCGTTTTCCAGAACCAGGATATTCTGCTCCAGGGTATCAACCTGCATCTGGGCTTCGCTAAAAAAATCCTTGAGAAGTTCCTCGTTGTTGGGATCAAGATAATCACTCATTATAACATAAATATGAATACACAAATCGCCTTACGTCAAGGCATTGACAACTAAAAGGCGGAACTTTTGGGACTCGCGCCTCAAACAGCGGAAAAAACCGCCTCGGGGCCGGGTATCCGCACCGAAAGAAGGCTAAGGGTCACCGGATCGTTGGGCGCCGCGTCCTTTTTAAGGGCCGCCTGGATTTCCAGTCCCAGGGCGGGGATTATCAGCGCCGCCTTGGGGCCTCTTTTTTCCAGTACCACCCCCTCCCAGCGGGAACCGATCTTGTCCAGAAGGTACACCGCGGTCCAGTGGGCCCGGCTGGCCCGTTCCGCCTGCACGCTGGCCCCCATGGCGGCCTCCCCGGCCCCCATGCGCAGCAGCACCTCGTCCTCGTCCAGGGGCGGCTCGCCCCGTAAGACCGCGCGGATCTGCTGGTGGGCCAGGAGATCCGTGTAGCGCCGGAGCGGGCTGGTAACTTGGGTGTAAGCGCCAAGCCCCAGGCCCTGGTGGAGGGAGGGTTTAAGGGAAAGGCTCCGGGGCCGCATGATCTTGCGGAACTGCCAGGAACCCGCCAGTCCCGGCAGGGGATTGGCGGGCGGATCCCCGGTTTCCTGCCCAATGTAGGGAAAGGCCAGCCGGCGGCCTCCCAACAGCCGGGGAGCCTTGCGGGAAGCCCACCAGGCGGCCCCCTCCCCCGCCAGGAGCATGCATTCCCGCACCATGTCCGCCGATTTGTAGCTTCCTATCGGCTTAAGGGACACCTCTCCGTCCCGGACACTGATGTGCAGTTCGGGAAATTCGATGGATACCGCCCCGGCGGCCAGTCTGCGGCGCAAATTCCGCTCCCCCAGGGTAAAAAGGGCCGAGAGGATGGCCGGCGTGTCCCCGGGGAGAGGCACCGGCCCCGCCGGCCCCCCGGCGGGTTCAGCCACGGCCGGTTCCCCGGAAGGGGCTTTCACGGTTCCCAGGACCAGCCTGTCCGCCTCCTCGTAGCTGAGCCGGGTTACCGAAACCCAGGAGCGAAACACCTCCCCGTCGGCGATGGAGCCGTCGCCATCCAGGGTAATCTTGAAGGACAGGGCCGGGGATCTTTCCGTCAGGCCCAGGGCGTAGCAGGACAGGGCCTGGTCGGCGATCATCCGGTAGGTTCCCTCGGG
>JAITQR010000167.1 GCA_031288815.1 Treponema sp. | reverse complement strand
AAAATACCGGCCATTTCGTCCGCGGTGCGGGTCCAGTTCCTGGCCGATGCGGCCGGTTCCTCTTTTCCGTCAAGCCTGCCCGCGGTTACCCGCAGGAGGTAGGTCAACTGGTTAAAATTCTCCCGCACCTCCCGCTGGGGCTTCCCGCCAAGCATGGATTCCTTGACATAGGCGAACCAGTCGTCAATATTTTGCGCCCTTTCCCCGGAGACGAGGTCTTTTACGTTTTTTTCAAAATCCGTATCCCGGTAATACCCGGCGTAAACCTGATCCATCTGGGCGCAGGCCCCCGCCGCGTCGGAGGATACGTATGTATAAAAGGCGTCGTTTAGGCGGAGACGCATCTCCGCCTCCAGGGCCAGCCAGCTGTCAAAGCCGCCCGTCTGGGCAAAGAGGCTTACGGACAGGAGGATAAGCCCCGGCAGGATATACTTTTTACACATTCGCGCCTCCTAAAGTTAGTTTTAACAAACTTTTTACAAAGAGTAAAGTCCCGTTCAAAACCGTCTCTCCCGCTAAAAGCCCGTTTTTTCCCTTAGATCCAAGTTTACCGCTTCAAGACCCGAGGTTTTGAAACAGCCCCGGTTGATAGTTAGTTTTAACAAACTTGATAAAAAAAGTAAAGCCCCCGGTTCCTCCCGTACCCGGTAATTACCGAGCCTTTCAAAACCCGTCCGGTTTCCGGGTATCCCTTGACAAATATATAGTAACAGGCTAGTTTATGGGCATGATCAACGAGGATTTACGGGAACCCGAGATGGGTTTGACCTTTGAGAAAGTCTGGGCCATGTTTCAGGAAACAGACCGTAAGTTTCGGGAAACCGACCGTAAGCTCCAGGAAACAGACCGTAAGATCAGCAAACTGGGCAGCCGGATCGGCGATCTGGTGGAAGAACTGATGGTCCCCAACATCCTGGAGAAGTTCAAGCGGCAGGGTTACGTCTTCGGGAAGGTGGCCCCCAATGTACGCTACAGCGATCCCCAGGGGCGGATCGTCGCCGAAGTCGATATCCTGCTGGAAAACGGGGATACCGCTCTGGCGGTGGAAGTGAAGACGAACCTGACGGACGGCGACGTGCGGGATCATGTGGAACGGATGGGGAAACTGCGGCGCTACGCCGAGGAACACCGGGACGGGCGGCGGCTTTTGGGGGCGGTGGCAGGGGCGATAGCCACGGAGGAAGTGAAAGCCTTCGCGGTGAAGAGCGGTTTTTTTGTATTGGAACAATCCGGCGACACGGTACGGATCAATGTTCCCCAGGGCTTTAAGCCCAGGGAGTGGTAAGGTCCGCGAAGCCGGGCCTATAAGCCCCCGGCTCGTTATAATCGCGTTCAATTCGGCAAGCCACAGGGAATTCCGGCGCAGGGGCCGCCCTCCCATAAACACGTTCCCCTGGCAAGCCTGTCGCGCTTGCTTGGAGCCTTACAGCCGAGATCCAGGGGGCTGCGAATCTGAGGCCCTCCGGATACCGGCCCCGCCCGGGGACAAACCCCGGCGGGAATGGTACCCATTCACTGCCGGGATTCGGGGTTTTCCAAAACTAGAACTTAATCGTCGCCTGGAGGGCGGCGGTAAAGGGGTGATCGTTCCAGTTAAAAATATCCCAGGACCAGACGTACTCAAGCTTGTCGGAAAGGTAGTAGCTCAGGTTCTCGGAAAGGCCGATATCCAACGCGAAATTCTCGAAGGGGCTAAACTTTAAACCCAGGCCGGCGGAAAGCCCCCAGGGGGTAAAAGTATGGGTATAGGTTTCCTCTTTGGGATCGGACCACTTCGCGTAACTCACGTTGTAAAAACCGGCATCGGAACCAGCGGAAGAATCAAGCTGCAGAGCGCCGTAAAGCTGGAAGGGTTTCTTGGCAAAGTCGTAGGTGGCGCCTATGTTGATATACGGGTCCACGCTAAAATCCACGTACTCACCGGGGTTATCAAGATCCGTATAGTCCACCTTGGAGGAACGCAATGCCAGAACCAGGCCTCCGCCGAAAGCCAGGGCAAACCGGTCGGTCAGCTCAACACCGCGGGTGTACTGCCCGGCCAGGGCGTTCACCACATCGTAGCCTTTCCAGTCAACATCGCTACCACCCTGGGGTTTATAGAATGTCGCGGGATGGATACCGATGTCTAAAGCATAACCAACGCCAAACCAGTGAGCCTCGCTGGGGGAGGTATACTCCGCGCCAGGGTTAATTATAAGATGGCTCATCGTATCAAAGAAACCGTCGGGCCTACTGCCCTCCAATGGGGAGCTGAATAAAGCATCATCAACATAGCTAAACCCGTCCGGATTTTTCGTCTCCGTTTTATAGGTGCTGATTTGATAAGCGATGTGGATCTCCGGCGCCAGGGAACCGCCTTTGAATTCAAAATTCTTCCCCCAGCCAAGGTCGATGAGCAAGGATCCGCCGGAATTGTTTGTCTCTTCCGGGCTCCCGTTATCAACTGTATTGGTATCCAGGTATACCTGCTCAAAATCAAAGGTCAGTTTAAAGGCCCCGATATTTCCCGTACCCAGCAGTACGCCAAACGCGCCGTCAAAGGTGATCGCGTCGTCGGGGTTCGCCGGAGTATCGGCCCGGTTTCCGTCAGATTCCGTTATCGTCTCCTCTCCCTTCCACAGGTGGGTATCGAAACCGAAGCCCAGGTAGAGGCCGCGAAGCCGGGTGGCAAAGCCCCCCTGGATACCGGCGCCGTTATCGTTTACCGTTCTATCGGCTCTGTTACCAGATCCCCAGAGCGGCGAGGTTCCGTTGTCGACTCCTATGCCGTTCCGGCCCCCCCTAAGGTAAATAAAGGCGTTGTCGAATTCCACGCCCTCGTAGTCGTTGGGGTCCAGAAAAGAGTCCGCGTCGTCGGTAAAAAGACCGAAGGTGGAATCCCCGATAATAGACCCGTTTTGGGCGCTTAGGCCAGGCAATACCAGCGCCGCCCCCAGGAGTATCCCCAGGAAAAAGATCCGTACTTTCATAATAACCTCCTAAATTATTCCCCGGTTTTTACCACCGATCCCCTCTCCTGGGATTCCCGAACGGCCGATTTACGGTTGCTCCCAAAAAAAATCGATAAAAAAACCAGATTTTACAAAGAAAATAAAAAAATTTAACATTTTTGTCAATACGGGCCTAAGCCTTCCGGGCATTTAACGGTTACACGCCATCATAGAAAAATTGGGTAGTCTTCTTGTACAAAGAAGGCCACTTGAACACCGAGTGGTTCATGTAGCATTGAAATCCGGAGCCAAACTCGGTCCTGAATGTTCTTGATCCGGCTCGTAGCTTGAGTGAACTAAACAGCCGGGTAAGAGAGAACCAGGAATGAAGAATATTAACCACGAAGGCGCACAAAGGTACACGAAGGGCCGGATTTCCTATTTGAGCCGCCTGTCGTATGTGGGGATACATTTGGCGCCTGGCGCCATTTTCCACGTGTTGCGCCAAAATAAAATCTAAGTGAAAAAAGTGTGCGCCAAAATTAAGAGATCTAGCCGAACCGCTCAAGCGGTTTCCCCTGTGATACCCCTTTGCGCGGCCAGTTTCAAGAGCC
>JAITQR010000110.1 GCA_031288815.1 Treponema sp. | reverse complement strand
TCCGTTTCCCGCGCTTTTCCCGGAACCGTCGTGATTCTGGGCCTTCTCTTGATCGCGGCGGTTCTGGTGTCCCTTTCCCTGGGCCGCTACCCCATCCCCCTGAAAGACCTTGTGGCCCGTATTTTCGGGGTTCCCTTTGAATCGGAGCGGATGGAAGCGGTTTTTTTCAACGTGCGGGCGCCCCGAATTGTCATGGCCTGCCTGGTCGGCACTTCCCTCGCCGCCGCCGGAGCCAGCTATCAGGGAGTGTTCCAGAATCCCCTGGCCGCCCCGGACATTTTGGGCGCTTCCAGCGGCGCGGCTACCGGGGCTACCCTGGCGATCCTGCTGCGGCTTCCGGGGTATCTCATCACGGTCTTTGCCTTCTGCTTCAGTCTTGCCACCATCGCCCTGGTAATGGTCATCGGGGACCGCGCCAGGGGTAAAAAAATCGTGGGGCTTATCCTGGCGGGACTGATGATCTCCTCTCTCCACAGCGCCGCCAATTCTTTTATGAAGCTGGCAGCGGACCCCAATAACGTACTGCCCGAGATCGTTTACTGGCTCATGGGTTCCCTGGCAAAAACCAAACCCGGCGATATACAATTTGTCATTGTCCCCATGGCCTTGGGGCTGGCCCCCCTCTTTGTTTTCAGGTGGCGGATCAACCTCCTTACCCTGAGCGAGGAGGAGGCCCAGTCCATGGGCGTAAATGTCCGGGGAACCCGCGCGCTGATCATCGTCTGCTCAACGCTTATTACCGCGGCCGCGGTTTCCGTCAGCGGCATCATAGGCTGGGCGGGCCTCGTAATCCCCCATTTGACCCGGCGGCTTGTGGGCAACAACTACCAGAAACTTATGCCTGTTTCCATGCTCTTCGGCGCCCTCTTTCTCCTGATCATCGACAATGTTTCCCGTAACCTCTTTGCCACGGAGATTCCCCTGGGCATCCTGACATCCTTGGTAGGGGCGCCTTTCTTTCTCTGGCTTATCACGCGGAAGGGGGAACTCTGGTGAGGCCGGTGAATAAACCCGCGATGGGAGCGGCGGCCGGGTCCGCGGCGGACAATACGCCCATCCTTGAGGTACGGGGCTTGAACTTTGCCTATGGGGAACGGGTGATACTGCGGGATCTGGATTTTTCCCTGGAAGGAGGGGAACTGCTGGGAATGCTGGGCCCCAACGGCGTGGGAAAAAGCACCCTTTTCCGCTGTATCCTGGGCCTGGAAAAAAACTATTCGGGCCTGGTACTGCTTGACCGTGAAAATATCAAAAACAAAAGCCCCCGGCTTATGGCCCAAACCATCGCCTATGTGCCGCAAACCCATTACCCTTCGTTTAATTACTCCGTTATGGACATGGTACTCATGGGGACCGCCGCCCAGGGAAAGGAGTGGGCAAGCCCGGACGCCCGGCAAAAACGGAACGCCGAAGAAGCCCTGGAACGGCTGGGTATCGCGGGATTCGGAAAACGGGACTTTGTGCGGCTAAGCGGCGGCGAACAGCAGTTGGTCCTGATTGCCCGCGCCCTTGCCCAGCAGGCGAGGCTGCTGATCATGGACGAACCCACCGCCAATCTGGACTACGGAAACCAGATCCGGGTCCTCCGCCAGATCAAGGCCCTGAGCGGGCAGGGTTACAGCATCATCATAAGTACCCACAACCCGGAACACGCCTTTCTCTTTGCCGGCCGGGTGCTGGCCCTTTACGACAGCAGAATCGCCGCCGCCGGTTCCCCCGCCGACGTGCTTACCACGGAACTTATCCGCACCCTGTACGGCGTGGAAGTCCGGCTGCACCGGGACGGCGCGGGGGGGATAAGCTGCGTACCCCTGCTGGCCTGAACAATTACACCTCGAAGCTGTCCACAATCACGGTGATGTTTTCAATGGCCGACTGGGCGTTTGCCGCAAGGGCGGACACCTGCCCGGCGTTCTCGTTCACGCGGGTAACGCTTTGAACCATCTCGTCCACGCTGCCGGAAATCTCGCGGGAATCGGATTGCAGTTTGTTCATCTCCTGCAACATGGTGGCGTTCCCCGCGTTCATCTCCTTTGAACCGGTCTTGACCTCGGTAGTAATATCGTTCATGGTCCTCAGGGCGTCCAGTACCTGACCGGCCCCTTCCTGCTGTTCCCGTATGGCGTTGTTCAGCTCGGAGACCAGCTTTTCGGTTTCGTCGATTCTGAGGGCCACCTGGGCAAACGCCTGTTCCGACGCCCTGGACCCCGTAACAATACTGTTGATGGTTTCGGTAATCTGTTTTAATTCGGCGCCGATCTTTTGTGATTCGCGGGAGGAATTTTCCGCCAGTTTCCTGATTTCATCGGCCACCACCGAGAATCCCCGGCCCGCCTCGCCGGCGTGGGCGGCTTCTATGGCCGCGTTCATGGCCAGCAAATTTGTCTGAGCCGCGATGGTAGCGATGATCTTGTTCGCCTCCTGGAGGGCTTTTGACTCCTCCACGATTTCCTGCACTTTCCCCCCGCTCTCCTTCTGAATTACCCCGCCTTCGGAAGCGGCGTCGTTGACGGTCTTGAAGTGTTCCAGCATTTTTTCCACCATACCGCCGATGGATTTAATATTCCCCACCATTTCTTCCACCGCCGCGGAAGCTTCGCTTACGCTGGAAGACTGTTTTGATATGGAGCCGTCCAAAGATTCGATGTTCTTGGCAATCTCCTGAACCGCCGCGGAAGATTCCGACACGCTTAACAGTTGATTTTGTACCTTGGCGCGGACCTGCTCCACGCCCCCGGAAATCCGCGAGACGGAACCGGCCATGTCCGCGGCGTTGCGTTCCAATTCAACGCTGGAGGCGGAAAGTTTATGCTGACCGTCTTTGATCTCCTTCATCC
>JAITQR010000068.1 GCA_031288815.1 Treponema sp. | reverse complement strand
TATTCGTAGCGAAGGGTTTAATACCCCGCCCTTTAGGGCGTTCTTAAGGTATTAAACCCTGAGTCTAACCACCACGGGAGAACAACATACCTCGCCCTTCAGGGCGAGGTTGTTGATCGAATTTTCCGCATTAAACCGGACAGCCGTGATTGAATTTATCATACGGTTACCGTAGAATTAGCGAATGCTATTGAAAAGCTGGTTTTCCAAATATTTCGTCTCTTATATGTCCATAGCTATCCTGCCGGTATTTATAGGTTTTATCTTTTATTATACTCATGTTTCTACAATCCGCAGAGAAGTTGATAACAGCAATTTTTCCGCTCTGAGTCATGCGGTCAGTGAACTTGATATTATGAGCATTGAAATGGAGAATATTGCCAAGTATTTTTCAACATATTTGACGGATTTTCCCATTTTTCAGAGGACCGCCTTTCCAAATCCAAAGCTCTCGGCGCAGGACCAGATAGCGATTGCCCAGCAAATCAGGACTTATCAGAATTCATTACGGTTACCCGCGACCATTCTTATTTATATACGCTGCGGTGCGTGGCTTTATACCATAGATGGTGCGATGCCCTACAATGAATTCGAGGCTTCGATTCGCCAGAAAGGCGATCTCACCATGTCCAGTTTCTATTCCAGGATAAATTCGGTAGACAATAACGATTCTTTTATGCTTTCTCACAGCTTTTTAACCGATAAAGCGAATATCCCCAATTTAATGTATATCTTTTCCATACCGTACCTTAATGTAATACCCAGGATTACTATCTGTTTTATGGTGAAAAATGAAGATATCTGTTCTGTACTGGAAAATTACCTGGGCGATCTAAAGGGTAACTTATACATTTTTAATAATATGCGGCGGAATTTATTCCATTTTGAAACTAATTCGATGCCCAACGATTTTACCGGAAAATTACTGAGCCTTAAGGGGATAGGGGTTCAAAAGCACGCTATCAACGGGACATCCTATGTAATTATGCGCAGTGTTTCGGAAAACACCGGCTTAACAGGCATCTCGGTTATGAAAGAAAGGGATTTTTATTTCCGGATACGGTTCACGCAAAATCTCCTTCTCCTTTCAATTGCGTTTCTGGCTTTTTCCGGAATTCTGGCTTCCCTGCTTTTGGCCCGGCGCAATTACCGCCCTCTAAAAAGGCTCATGGCAAATATCGGTGATCCCCAATGGAAGTATGAAAAATCAGAAGAAACAGAGTTTGATTTTATCTCAAAAAAATTATACACCATGGAAGAAACCAATTTAATTCTTAACCGTACTCTGGATGTTCAGCGCCCGATGGTGGTTTATTCCTGTATATCCAGTCTCCTTAAGGGGGATTATGCGACACCGGAAAGCATGGATTATTACCTTAAATGCGCGAATGTCAATTTTATAGGTCCTTGTTTTTTTGTACTCATTGTCGCTCCCTCCGGGGGAGGCGTTAATGAATCCCGTGTTATAAACCGGCAGGTTCAGATTATTCTTTCCGAGATAGAGGAAAATATAGTTATACCTCAATGCCGTTTTTACAGCATCGAACTCATACCTGAACATCAGGTCGCGGTTATCTGCAATTCTTTGGAAAAGGTACTGCGAAGCGACGAACAGAATGCCGCTTTTCTGAAGAACTGCTGTCCGGATGAACGCGAGACCGATATCCGCCTGGCAGTGTCATTTTTGATTACCGGGTATATCCGTAATAAATATTCTTTCGGTGTAAAAATCAGCGCAGGCCGGGTTCAGGATTCTCCTTTCAAGATAAATACATCGTTCCTTGAAGCCATGGTGGTTATGTCTGATTACCTCACGGGAAGCCAACACATTGTTACCTTTGAGAAAGCTATTAAACAGGAGAGCGAACAGTACGAATACCCGGTTATAGAGCAAGCCCTGTATATTCAGAGCATAAAACAGGGTAACAGAGAAATGGCCCTGAAAGCGGTGGATGGAATGGCGGCAGTCATAAACAGGGTGGAATTTTCTCCCATAGCCCAGTGTCTTTGTTTTGATGTTATCAATATGATGATAAAAATTTCAAACCAGATGGGAAGCGGGATAACCAAAACAGATATAAAAGATCTGAGTGCTTTTACGGATATGGAATTTTTCTGGTTGAAATTCCGCGAACTTACATCGGCTTTCTGTACCAGGATCAAGGAAATACAGGAACAAAAAGACAGCATTTTTAAATCTAAGATTATAAATTTCATCAAAGAAAATTTTTGTAGCAACCAGCTTAACCTGCAGCAGATGGCGGACAATTTTGATATTTCGCCAAGTCATCTCTCTAGGCTTTTAAAACAGGAAACAGGTCATGGCTTTATTGAATATGTCTCTATGATTCGCATGGACAAAGTAAAAGAACTTCTTATTACAACGGACTTGAAGATTAAAGATATAGCAGCTGAAGTAGGTTACATGGATACCGCCAGTTTTCTGCGTAAATTCAGGGAGACGGAAGGCATTACCCCGGGCCAATTCCGGGAAAAGACGCGGAATTAGCATATTCAAGAAGAAACCGCATATTCGTTTTGCTTTATTAGGCATATCTCATAATAAAATACATATTGCGGAACCTTGGTTTTCATTTGATAATTTTTTTATGACACAACATTTTTTGGATAGAATACGCTTGGATTTTAAGCGGTATAAATATATTTATCTGATGCTTCTTCCGGTGTTTCTGTACTATATTATCTTCTGTTATATTCCTATGGCAGGACAGGTGATCGCGTTTCAGAACTACCGGCCAGCGAGGGGAATACTAAAAAGTACCTGGGTAGGCTTTGGGAATTTTGTCGATTTTTTTACCGGACCATTCTCGGGCAGGGTGATTAGAAATACGATTATCCTTAATTTGTATGATCTCATCTTTGTTTTCCCGATGCCAATAATATTGGCTTTATTGATGAATGAGCTTAAAGATTCTGCTTATAAACGGATCTGCCAGACTATAACCTATATGCCGCATTTTATTTCCTTGATTATTATGTGCGGTATTATTATTAACTTTACCAATTCCAGGGGAGTCATTACCTTGGTTCTGTCGATCTTTGGTTTTCCGCAGACTAACCTGCTTTCAAGGCCGGAATATTTCAGGGGAATTTATACGGTATCCGCGATTTGGCAATCTATCGGCTGGGGGAGCATTATTTATCTCGCAACCTTATCCACGGTTGATGCTAACCTGATAGAAGCTGCTTCAATAGACGGTGTTGGCCGTTTTAGAAAAATCTACCACATCATGTTACCCTCCCTGGTACCTATCATTTCTATTCAGCTCATCATGCGGATAGGGCATCTCCTAAACCAGGGAGCGGAAAAAGTGATTCTCCTTTACAGTCCAATCGTATATGAAACCTCTGATACTATCGCCTCCTATGTATTCCGTGTTGGACTGGGGGAGCAGAATTACAGTTTTGGGGCCGCGGTGGGGATGTTCAATTCTATTGTCAATTTGAGCCTTCTGGTTTTTGCAAACTGGTTCAGCCGCCACTTCGTTGAAGAGAGTTTGTGGTAGAGGAGGTCTATTCTTGCGCTTGTCCAGATACTCAATAGGAAATTCTTTGTTCGACATAATAAATCTATTTATAATCGGGCTGATAACGCTGTTCTGTCTATATCCGATGTATCATGTGCTTATGGCATCTTTCAGTGACCCCCTGCGGATAATGGATTATCAGGGACTCTTACTCAAGCCCTTGGGTTTTACCTTCGACGGATACAAAGCGGTTTTCAGAACCAGGGGTCTTTATACCGGCTATGTGAACACATTGATATATTTGACCGCCGGTACCTCGGTGAATATGGTAATGACCACGCTTGGGGCTTATGCCCTGGCCCAGCGTGGTTTTATGCTGAGAAAGGCGTTTATGCTGATGATTGTATTCACCATGTATTTTTCTGGAGGTATGATACCCAATTTTATCCTTATTCGGAACCTTCATATGCTGAACACCAGATGGGCCCTTATTATTCCCGGTGCTATCGGTACCTGGAATATGCTTATCCTCCGTACCGCCTTTAGGGCTGTACCCCGGGGCCTGACTGATGCCGCCATAATAGATGGGGCTAACGATATGGTAATTTTGCTGAAAATTTTCGTTCCCGTTTCAAAGGCCACACTGGCAGTGATCTTCCTGTTCTACGCGGTAGGGCACTGGAACTCATGGTTCAACGCCATGATCTATCTACCCAGGGCGCAAAATCTGTATCCTCTGCAGCTCCATCTTAGAGAAGTCCTGATAGCCAGCAATCAGGCTGAAATGGATGTCTCCGCCGTGGATTTTACCAGGGAATTGATCAAATACTGTACTACTATTGTCGCTTCGGTTCCTATTCTATGCATATATCCTTTTCTGCAAAGGTATTTTGTAAAGGGGGTCATGATGGGATCACTAAAAGAATAAATTATTCCAGAACAGTTCAGGCTTTTGCTTGCTGTAATATTTTTCAGGAGGTTTCTTATGAAAAAGGAATCCGTTTTCCTTACTTTAATGACGGTGATGATTTCCCTTTCTGTTTTTGCCGGGGGGAGGCAAAGCCAAAGTCCCGGAGCTGCCAGCCAGAGTTCGGCGGATGTCAAGGTAACCTACCCGATAACTACTCCGGGAGTAAAAAAACTTACTTTTTGGTGTATCCCGAACAATGCGGTTAGGGAACGTCTGGGTTCTCTTAATGGTCATGAGAGTTTTAAGGAAGCAAGTAAAAACACCGGAGTTGAGGTTGAATATATTCACCCTACCGCAAGCGGTATTCAGGAGCAGCTTAACCTTCTTGTTGCTTCGGGAGATCTGCCCGATATTCTAACTATCGCGGATTATTCCCAACACTATGCGGGAGGGTCCAGTGCGGGAGTTGCCGAGGGGGTTTTTCTGGATCTTTCGGAAATTATCCCGGTACACGCCCCGGATTATTATAAACTGATCACCGCTAATGATTTATACTACCGCCTTGCTTCCAGTAATGACGGTAAACTCACGGAATTTACCACGCTTAAACAGACGGCTCCACCCTACCGCAGGTTCAATTACCGTCAAGATGTGATGGACAAACTCGGTCTGGATATTCCCATTACAATTCAAGATTATTCTGATGATTTTGCGAAGATGAAAGCCGCCGGCATGATTCCTCTGGAACCTAACGCGAATGGCATGCATGATTTATTCATGTGGCCCTTCGGAATTACAAGTGGTTTCTTCAAAGGAACAGATGGAAAAATAAAATACGGCCAGGCTGAACCGGCGTTTAAGCAGTACCTCGCCCTTATGAACGAATGGTACAATAAGGGCTATTTTTCAAACGACTGGATGAGTAATATACCCGGCGCGGAAAGGGAGGTCAGGTTTGGCAACGGAACCATTAGTGTTATAGAAGCCCCGGTGGATCGTGCCAGATCTGTCTGTATTCCCCTTGGCCGGATGTCCGTACCGCTTCCGTATCCTCGGCTTTCTCCTGGCCAGCCGATTCATTTTGATCCGGTGTTTTATGATACCAGGCCCTCTGTGGGGGATTCTCCTTTTTCAACGGTTATTTCATCAAAATGCAAGAACCCCGATATCGCGGCGGAATTTATCAATTATTTTTTCACCGCCGAAGGCTCGGCGCTCCTGAATTGGGGAATCAAGGGGAAAACCTATACCGAAGATGCTTCGGGTAAGCGTATGTTTACTGAGTTAATACTGAAAAACCCGAACTATACCCTGGCTGAAGCCCAGCATGTATTTAAGGCCCATGCCTTTATTAAATTGGCGGAAGCTGACGTGGTCTGCAACCCCGGCGTTATTGTTAACCCCGAGGCCCTAGAAATTAGGATGAGGTATTCCGATGACAAGACTGTTGATTCTTCTCAGATACTGGAGCCTATCATTCTGGGCCTTGAGGAAAGCACGCGGCGTGCCCGGATTATGCGTGATATTGAAACTTACATTGGAGAAATGGTATTAAAATTCATTACCAATGCCACCCCCTTGAGCGAGTTCGATAACTATCTGGCCCAGATAAAACGTATGGGTATTGATGAAGCGATAAAGATCACCACTGATGGCTATGATCAATTCTGGACAAAGCCAAGCAAGGGTGCGAAATAATTTTCAAGGGTAGGACTTGACATGATGCCCGGTTCCTATGCTTGAACATCCCGGAAAAATAGTGATGGCAGCGTCTCCTGGGAATCCAGGGGCGCTGTATCTATATTTGGCAAGAAATTGAGATAACAAGGAGGAGTCCTTATGCGAAGCAGAGTTCCCAGTGTTCCGCTCATCACCTGCGATCCTTACTTTTCAGTTTGGTCCCCGGCGGACCGGCTTTATGACGCTGATACGGTTCACTGGACAGGACGCAGGCAGCGTATCACCGGGAATATCTTGGTGGACGGCAAAGAGTACCGTTTTATGGGAGACGGTACGAATATCAATATGGACCAGATCGCGCTGGAGATTACAGCCACGTCTTCACGGTACAGTTTTGAATGCGATGGCATCTCCCTGGACATTGTTTTTCTTACACCCCTCCTTATGGACGATCTGGATCTCCTTTCCCGGCCTGTTTCTTATATCTGTGCCAGGGTTGTTTTCAAAGACAACAAATCGCATGATGTGGACATCCGTTTTTCTTTCGACAGCGCTTTTTGCAGGGTAAGTGAAATACCAGTACCCCTTGTTTCAGGGATTCATTCCCTTAAAAACTGCGGTGCCGCATGGATGGGTCAGAGGAGGCAGGCGCCCCTGTCCCAATCGGGAGATGGTATAACCATAGACTGGGGGTATCTCTATCTGGCAGTTCCTGAAAAATTTGGGCAGGCTTTCCGGGGCGAAGAATCGCTGTCGATTTCCCTGAAATTTCCGGGCCTGAAAGAAAGCGGCGAGGCTTTTTTCGTCGCGGCTTACGATGATATCGCCTCAATAAATTATTTTGGGGAAATGAGACGTGGTTATTGGGCTAGAAATGGGAAAACCATAATCCAGCTTATTGAAGAAGCTATTGAAGAGTTTCCGATTATCAGGGAACGTTGCGCCACTTTTGACAGGGAACTCAATGAAAAGGCGGAAGCTTCAGTGGGACCTGATTATCAGGATATTCTCAATCTGGCATACCGGCAGACCATCGCTGGCCATAAACTAATAACTGACGAAAAGGGGGAGGTAGTATTTATTTCCAAGGAATGTTTCTCAAACGGTTGCGCGTCCACAGCTGATGTGAGTTATCCTTCCTGTCCTCTTTACCTGCTTTACAATCCCGAACTTGTCTGGGGTATGCTCCGCCCCATACTCCGTTTTGCCCGGTATCCGGCCTGGACCTTTGATTTCGCCCCTCATGATGCGGGCCGCTACCCCCATGTAACGGGCCAGGTATATGGTCTTACCAATTCAGGCATGAGTCCGATAATCATGGCCCACGGTATGCGATTCAGGGAAGGTGAAACTTATCCTCCCTACTATAGTTTTCCCTCAAACGAAAATATTTATGAGGTAAAGAATCAAATGCCGGTAGAAGAATGCGGTAATATGCTTATCCTGATGGCTGCCGCCGCCAAAGCGGGGGCCAATACGGATTTTAGGCCCTTTATGGACCTGGCCGAAAAATGGGCAATGTATCTGGAAAAATATGGCATCAATCCTGGAGAACAGCTTTGTACCGATGACTTCGCGGGCCATCTGGCGCGCAATTGTAATCTTGCGGTTAAGGCGATCATGGGCCTTGAGTCTTATGCTATTCTTCTAGAAATAAACGGAGACAGTGAAAATTCTTTGATTTATCATAATAAAGCCAAAGTCCTTGCCGGTGACTGGGAGAACAACGCCTCCAGGGCCGATCATAGTGCTTTGACTTTTGATAATCCTGAAGGCTGGAGCCTTAAGTACAATCTCATCTGGGATAAAGTGTTTAACAGCAAACTGTTTAGCAGTACCTTCTTTGAGTCGGAGACACGCTGGTATATCAGAATGGGGAATAAATACGGTATACCCATGGATTCACGAAGGGATTACACTAAATCCGACTGGTTACTCTGGATTACTGCTTTTAGTTCGGACAAGGCTGAACGTGAATCTTTCGTAAAGCCGGTGGTCAAATTTTTACGGGAAACGCCAGACAGGGTTCCTTTCTCCGACTGGTACGATACGGTAAATGCCAAGCATTATCATATGCGTAACCGCACCGTTCAGGGCGGACTCTTCATGCCTCTTCTTGTGGATATGTGGGCAAAGAAATACCGCGGCTAACCATCGTCACTAAACAAGGGGCTGTAAAAGTATTTATTTTGCATGGGGCTATAACCTTGGCGGGACGAGGAAAGAACTTTTAGGTGTAACGATATTCCGCATCCATAGTACTTGATCTTCCGTATCGGTTTGGGATAATGCTTTTTCGTCTTTTTCGTCTTAGGCCCCGTCAACTGTATCGGCACATCCGAAACGATACCGCCGTCCTTTTTCATGGCGATTGTTCTTTATCCGCTTATACGTCCCGTTACTTTTCGTCCGGGTCACCAAAGTTGAACCTTGTAACTCTATACAGTATATGGTTGTTTCCCCCCTTTTTCCCTTACCTGGCAGTTTAGTGTAGCCACCAACGCAGCAGGCTCCTAAACGGCGATATACACCAGGAGATTGTAAAGCCCGTGGGCCAGGGCGAGGCCGTGGAGGGCCCGGAAACGGGTAAAGATCAGGGCGAGGATTAGGCCCGCGAAACAGGCGTTCATGACTCCCCAGGGACCCTCGTAGATATGGCAGAAGGAAAACAAGACCGTCGAAACCAGGATAAAGCGGGGCGCGTCAAGGCCGAAAAGGGTCAATTTTTTGTACAGGTAGTAGCGGAAGAAGCTTTCCTCAAGGTACCCGGTGCTCAGGCAGGAAAGGAGGATAATAATCCAGGCGGAGATCCGCGCGGGAGGACGGGGCACTCCGGCGGGAATTGTGTTGAAAAGGGAGGCCGCCAGGGAAACGCTCAGGGCGGTAAGCAGGAGGGCGGGCAGGGCGGCCAGGACGGACCAGAGATCCCGGCGGGAAACGCGCGGAATTCGTTTCCTGTTTTTCGCCTCCCGCAGCAGGAGATACCAGATTAAGGCCAGGGCGGGGAGGTTGTATGCCAGAATACGGTCTAATTCCCGCCAGGAAGAAAAGGCCGCACCGGAAATTTCGGCCTTTTGGGCCCTTTCCGCCGCGGGTTCAGGCGGAATTTCCCTCACCTGCGCCGGCCTTACCATGAATTCCGGAATTTCCCCGGA
Organism: Treponema sp.; assembly: GCA_031288815.1. The sequence goes on along the minus strand of JAITQR010000068.1, from coordinate 10,014 downwards.
AAGAGCCGTTCTGCCAAACACGCCGGGTAAAAACAGAATGACGAACAATAGAAAGGGCTCAAATAACAAACCCATAACGGGAAACCTTTTTCCTAGGAGTTTGTCGCGCTTCGCGCGTAAAACCCCAAAAAATCGCCGATGAGGAGATTTTTTTCTCCGCGAACTCCGAAGCGGCTTTAGCCGCAAGCATGCCGGGTAATCGGGATTTTCGCGCCACTGGTGGCGCGGAAATCCACAAGCGCGGCAGGCTGCCAGCAGTTTGTCGCGTTTCACGCATAGAAGCTCCCAAAACCGCCTCGCCGGCGGCAGGCTGGCAGAGTCCTTTTGACATAACAAAGTCCGTATAGTATATTACAAGAGGGGAGGGCGGTATACCCTTGTCTTGTAAGGAAGCGGGCGATGTCCTTTCTGATGTTCATTATCGTAGCGGGTGTTGTGGGAATTGTTGTTTTCGCCGCTTCGCGTTCCCGGACCGAAAACGACGGGTCCTGGATCCAGTTTTTCGCCAAGGGTAAAGATTCGGGGTTTTCTTTTAAAGAACTTGAACTGCTCCGCCGGCTGGCCATGAAGAACGATCTGGAAGATCCTACCGCCCTGTTCTGGTCCCAGAATCAATTGGATCGCTGTATCCGTACCCTGGTGCGGAACATGCGGGCCGCCGGGGATGACGAGGACATGGGAAACCAGGATTTTCTTTCCAAGCTCTACGATTTCCGGAAAAAAATCGTTATGGATACCCCAAAGGTCAAGTGGGGGATCAGTAATTCCCGGCAGGTAAGCGAAGGCCAGGCCCTGCGGATCCTGGTTGCCGGCACGGGGGTGTTCAAATCCCAGATAGTCAAAAACACGACCCAGTACATCACTATTTCCCGGCCGGTCAGCGCGAAGGTAAACCCCAGTTTTTCCTGGAAAGGCCTGAAAATATCGGTTTATTTCTGGCGGCAGGATGACGCGGGTTACGTCTTCGACTCGGAAGTGATAGACGAGGTGTTTTCCGAAAGGATCTCTTCCCTCAAAATCGCCCATTCCGATTCCCTCTTCCGGACCCAGAAGCGTAAATCTATCCGGATCAAGGTGCACAAGCCCGCTTTTTTGTATCTTATGGAACCCGATGAGGAACCGGGGCGGATAGAATCGACGCCGGGGGCAAAGTGTTTTCTGGAGGATCTTTCCGATACGGGCTGCGCCGTAACCATCGGCGGCAAGGCCGCTCCCGATCTGCGGGTCAAGGTACAGTTTGCCGTGAATAACGGCCCTGTCTGCATGAGCGGAACGGTGCGTTCCGTGGATTTCAAGGAAGAGGTGAACCGATCCGTACTGCACGTCGAGGCGGATATACTGCCGCTAAAAGTCCGGAACAGGATCCTGGGGGAAGTGTTCGGTTTGATGTCCGACGATGACGAGGAACTGCCCTTCCGCGTTATTGAGGATACGAACGCCCCGGAAAAGGGGAACGCCGGGAAGGCCCCGGATCAGGCGGCCAGGCCAGGCCAGGCGGCGGGCGCGGATTCCCTCCTTTCCCCTTCCGCGGCCCCGCCCGTACCGGAAACGGAGACGGCGAAGCCCGGCCCGGCCGGTTTGGGTTCCGGGGATATGGGCCTCTCCCCGGCGCCATTGCCGGGCCCTTCCCTGGTTATGGCGAAACAGGAAGAACCGGCGCTGGTTCCCTTTGACGGCGAGGCCGTATAGGCCGTGTTTCGGGCGGGAGTGGGGCGGAGTATGCCGGGAGGAGTTTCCATGAATCGGCTGTTCATCCTTGGGTTTCTGGCGGCGCTTCTGGGGCGGGGGCTTTGGGGACAGGAAACGATACTCAACTCCTACCAGCGGAATTTTATACGGGCCAGTCTGTCAGCCAAGGCGGATATCCTCCGCGACGCGGCCACCGACGAGGGGGCGCCGGAATTTATCGGCCAGCTTTACGATTATGTCCTGAATTTCGCCCTGCAAAGCGCGGACATTCTGCGGGAAGATCCCGATCTCATCACCATAACCGTCATCGCCGCCCGGGGTCTTGGCTCTTCCGCTTACAAAGCCGGCATCGGCACCCTTTGGAAGGTGTTTTCCGTGTTCCGGGACTCCCGGACCAGGAGCAACACCCTGGAAGCTTTGGCGGCGCTGGGCAAGGGGAACGCGGAGGTAGTGGAAAATTTAAACCGGTACCTGGCGGACCAGAACAACCTGTACCGTTCGGGGACGCAGCCCGATCTTGTCACCTTTTCGGCCTGCGTCGGCGCCCTGGCAAGCCTGGGGGATAGTTCCTCCTTTCCGGTGCTTTTCTCCGCCCTTGCCTCCGGCTATCCCGATACCGTCAGCCGGGAACTATCCGCCGCCCTGGAGAGTATCGACGGGGATTACGCCGAATTCCTCCTCTCGGTGATTCAAAAAAAACCGGTACCGGAAAAACTTACCGCCCTCCGGGCCGGCCTGGCCAGCGGAAAAATAAGTCCCGCCCAGCAGGGGGAGCTTGCCATAAGCGCCCTGGAGACCACGATTGATATTCCCACCACAAATTCGGATGAGGGGATAACCGTCAGCGCCTTAAAATCCCTGGCGGCGAAGACCCTGGCCGATCTAAAACCGGCCAGGGCGGGTCCGGTAATGGTAAAGTATTTCTACCAGGTCCAGGAGGACTACCAGGTTAAACTGGTACCCAAAAGCCGGTTGATTGAGGCCACGGCATGGCTGGGGAACTTGAAAAGCTCCCAGGCGGCCCTGGCCCTGGCCCTCCAGTTGGGTTTTTACAATTCCCAGACCGAAAGAACCGGCGAGTACGACGAAGATCTGGTGCTCGCCCTGGTTACCGCCCTGGGTAACACGGGCGATAAAATAGCCTTTGATTACCTCCTCTATGTGGGCTACCTGGCTTACCCGGAAAGCATCCAGATCGCGGCGAGGGATTCCATCAGCCGGCTTAAATGGTGATTATATAATCATGATACGTACAAGCCTTCTTTCGGCCGCGGCGGCCGGCGCGGCGGCGGGGTATTACGGTTTCCCCTTTTTCTCCGGCTCCCGGAACGCGGGCCTGCTCCTTTGCCTCTTCGCGGCGGTACTGATCGTTTCTTTCTTCCGGGTTCTTGAATCCGGGAAGGAGTACCTCTTTTCAGATGAACCGCCGGACCGGGAACCCCGCAGGGCCGGCTTCCGGCTGGGCGATCCGCGCCGGCTCCCCCAAAGGATCGGCCTTCTGGCCCTCTGCTTCTCCGCCGGCTTTAGCCTGGGTATTGGCGCGGCCGCTTCCGTCCCCCAAAATCTTAGCCTTCCCCTTCCGAAAGAGGGGCTAAGGGGCCTCCGGGGTACCCTGCTGGACGATCCCCGCTCCTCCAGCGGGGGAAACGGCATGGCCTACCTTGGCCTGGATACGATCCAGGGTGCCGGCGGGCTTCGGGCTTCCGCCAGGGGGAAGGCGCTGGTTTTCTTTCCCCCGGAACACATTCCGGCCTTAAAGGAGTTCGGCCGGAAAAGCCTTATCTATGTGGAGGGGCGTTTCGTGGCCGCCGAGGGGCCGCCCCTCTTCCGGGCCTCGGCGGTTCATGTTGTCCGGCCGGCCCCCGGCCTGGAGCGGTTCCGTACCGGGCTAAGGCTCGCCATTGCCGGGCGCTTCGCCCGGGGCGGCGCGGAGTCGGGCGTCAATTGGGGCGGCATGGCCCTGGCGCTGCTTTTGGGTATTCGGGACGATCTGGATACGGACCTCTCCCGATCCTACCGGGACGCGGGTTCCTCCCATGTGCTGGCCCTTTCGGGTATGCACCTGGCGGTTCTGTCGTCAATTATCGCCTTCCTCTTCAGGCGGCTTCTGGGTTTAAAGGCCTCGGTCGCCCTGGGGGCGGCCTTTATCCTCCTCTACGTGTTCCTGGTGGGCCCCCAACCTTCCCTGCTGCGGGCCGCGGTGATGTACCTTACCGGCGCGCTGGCGATTTTCGGCGGTTTTAAGCGGGAACCCCTGTCTCTCCTGAACCTGGCTTTTCTGATCCAGATCCTCCTCTGGCCGGAGTCGGGGAACAGCCTCTCCTTTATCCTCTCCTACCTTGCCCTCTGGGGGATCCTGCGGGCCGGCCCGCTGTTCCAGGGGCTTTTCCGGGGAAAGGTTCCCGAATCCCTGCTCAGCCCCCTTTCCGCTTCCCTGGGGGCCTTCCTCGCCACCGGGGCGGTAACGGCGGCCTTTTTCGGCGTCCTGCGGCCCGTGGGAATCGTGGCCGGCCTCCTGATCGTCCCGCTTACCACCGTCTTCATGATAGGTTCCCTGATCTGGCTCGCCTCCGGTTTTGTCCTTGCCTTCGCCCCGGGCATCCGGCTTTTGGTCTTGGACCGCCCGCTGGCCGGGATGCTCTCTGTCCTGTACCGGGTCCTGGAACGGATCGTTTCCTTTGCCGCCCGGGCCCCGGGCCTCGCGGACACCGGCTGGGTTCCGGTGCTGCTTGCCTCCCTCCTCATCTTCGCCCTGGTCTGGTATCTGGAACGGCGCAGGCGGATCGAGGCGGGCCGGCTTATCCCGCGTGCCTAGGAGTTTGTTGCGCTTCGCGCATAAAACGGTATAAATATTCATAAAATGAATATTTATACCTTACAAACTCCAAGCGGCTTTAGCCGCACGCATGCCCATTAATCGGGATTTTTTGCCCAGGGTGGCTTTGCCACCCCTTTATGCAAAAAATCCACAAGTGCGACAGGCTGTTAGGGGCCCGCCGCGAGATTTCCCCCGGCATTGAAAATCTCCCGGCGCTCCGGTACAGTGAATTATGGGGATTTACCGGATTTTGGGCTGCCTGTTCCTGTTTGCCGCCGTTCTTTTCCGGCTTCCGGCCCAGAATTCCTCCCAGCCTCCCCGGGAACCCGGAACGGTTTCCGCCCCCGAGTCCTTTATCGGCCTTACCCTGGAGGGCTTGTACAGCCTTTTTGGCCCGCCAAAGGAAGTGTACTGTGTCCGGGGCGCGGAGGAGTGGCAGGACGATGTGGTTTTTGTCTATCCCCAGGGGGATTTTTATATCTACCGGGACCGGGTTTGGCAGTTGGGACTGGGAGCCGCCAGGGGTATCAGGGTAGGGGATCCCCGGCCGGCGGTGCTTCTGGCCCTGGGAAAAGAGGCGGAGGAACACGGCGATTATCTCCTTCTTCCCCTGAGGGGAGGCTCCTGGCCCATGACCCTGCGGGTCAATCTGGGCGATTCCGGCCTGGCTTCCGCCATTTTCCTGTACCGCAGCGACTTTTGAGGAGGAAGGATGGCAAAATTATGCCTCTGTTTGACCGCGAAGACCCTGGCCAGGGATCTGGAAATTCTGGAAAAGTACCGCCGCCACGTTGACATGGCGGAACTCCGGGTAGACTGCCTTGAGCCGGATGAACGTTTCTTTATCCGCCATTTTCCCGGCAGGGCGGGAATGCCGGTGATCCTTACCGTCAGAAGGGAAAAGGACGGGGGGAAGTACGTCGGCGGGGAAGGCGCCCGGATCAGGCTTCTCTCCGAGGGCATTGCCTTCGCGGAGGCGGATCGGCGGCAGAATTTCGCCTACGTGGACCTGGAAGAGGATCTGAACGTCCCCAGCCTTGAGGAAGCGGCCCGGACCTTCGGAACCCGGATCATCCGTTCCTGGCACGACTTTAGCGGGATTGGGGAGGATGTGGCGGGGAAGATACGGCGGCTCTGCCGGACAGGGGACGAACTGGTCAAGGTCGCGGTGATGCCCCAGGGCTCGGAGGATCTGCTGCGGGTGGTCAAGGCCGCCAGGGAAACCAAGGATGTGGACAAGATCCTGCTCTGTATGGGCCATTACGGGGTTTTTACCCGGATCCTGGCGGAAAAACTCGGTTCCCAAATCGGTTTTACCACCGCTTTTAACGAGGATGGCGCCTCTATCGCCGGGCCTGGCCAGTTGGATCCCAGGGAGATGGTGGAACTGTACCGGTTCCGGAAGATTACGGCGGATACCCTGGTCTTCGGCGTTACCGGTTTCCCCCTCACGGTAAGCGACAGCCCCCGGTTCTTTAACACGATCTTCGGCATAGAGGAAACCGACGCGGCGTATGTCCCCTTTCCGGCCGATTCGGTTCCCGCCCTGATAAAGCTGGCGGAAGAGCTGGACGTTCAGGGGCTTTCCGTCACCGTTCCCTACAAGGAGAAGGTGCTTCCCGTTCTTGCCCATCAGTCCCAGGAGGTGGAGGCCGTGGGGGCCTGCAACACCCTGGTCCGCAGCCCCCAGGGCTGGGCGGGCTACAACACCGATATCCAGGGTTTTTCCGATTCCCTGCTGGAATTTATCGGGAAGAAGAGCCTTAAGGGCAAAAAAATCACCATTATCGGGGCCGGCGGCGCGGCCAGGGCGGTAACGGCGGGAATCTTCCGCCTGGCGGGGAAGGCGCTGGTACTGAACCGCACCCTGGCCCGGGCCCGGGAACTGGCGCATCCCTACAGGTTCCTCTGGGGAGGGCTCGACAAGGAGGGGGTGGCGAACATGGCAAAGCATTCGGATATCATTATCCAGACCACCCCGGTAGGGATGAAAGGAAACCCCGCCTCCGATCCCCTGGAGATGTACGAATTTTCGGGAAAGGAGATGGTGATGGATCTGGTGTATAAGCCGGAGATTACCCCCTTCCTCAACCGGGCCCAGGCGGCGGGTTGTCCTATTCTGAACGGTTACGATATGCTCATCCGGCAGGCCCGGTATCAGTATACCCTGTTTCTGAAAAAGGAATTTCCCCCCAATCTGCTTAACCGGGTAAAATTTTAGACCCGGCCTGTGGCGCCGGCGGGTTTTCGCGTCATCCGGCGCCGAAAAAACCGCGGTTTGCGGGTTCCGCGGAGTTTCGGTTTACCAGCCCGCGGTTCGACGAACCGCCGGGGAAACCGCCGGAGGCGGCAAGAGAGAGGTATTGAGGCGTTTGTTATGGATCAGAAGGCAATAAAGGAAGCGCTTGGCCGGAGGGCGGCGGAGAGCCTGGTTAAAAGCGGCATGAAGCTGGGGCTCGGAACCGGCTCCACCGCCATACACGTGGTCCGCCGGATCGGCGAGCTTTTGGCCCAGGGGGAAATCTCCGGGCTCAGGGTTTTTCCCACCAGTTTTCAAACCCAGTTGGAATGTGAGAGACTGGGGATTCCCGTCTACAGCCTCAATTCCCCGGAACTTGAGGGGGGGCTGGATCTTACTATCGACGGGGCCGACGAGATCGATCCGGAAAACCGGCTGATAAAGGGCGGCGGCGGAGCCCTGCTTGTGGAAAAACTGGCCGCCTACGCTTCCGCCGCCTACGCCGTCGTCGCCGACGAAACAAAGCTGGTGGAACATTTGGGAATCGCCTTCCCCCTGCCGGTGGAGGTGATCCCCGAGGCCCGCCTGCCGGTAAGCCGCAGCCTGGAAAAACTGGGGGGAGCCGTAATACTGCGGGAGGCGGTTCGCAAGGCCGGGCCGGTGATCACCGAGCACGGGAATCTCCTTCTGGATGTCCGCTTTCCGGCGCCGGTAGATCCGGAAGCCCTGGAGACGGAGATAAACGCCATCCCCGGGGTGGTGGAGAACGGCTTTTTTACCGGCCCCCGGGGCAGGGTTTTGCGGCCCCTGGTGTATATCGGCCGGTCCGACGGCCGGGTGGAACCGAGGGATTAGCTTGCTAGGCTGGGAATATGGCGGTAGACAAACATATCAACTTTTTTGAGATGGAGAAAGCCTGCGAAAAACCCGGCTGTCCCCTCTGCCGTATTGTCGCCCGCCGGGCGGAACGGTACATCGACAACATGCTCTTTGAACACGTTTCCGACCGGGGTTTCCGCAAGGCCCACCGGCTGGCCGGGGGTTTCTGCGACTACCATTCCCGGAGCCTGGCCTCCTTCCGGGACGGTCTTGCGGTGGCGATTATGGGCCGGGACATCCTGGAGGACCGGATCCTTTCCTTCAAAAAACGGAAACCCTGGCGGCCGAAGGAACGCTGTCCCATCTGCCTGGAACGGGAACGGATCGAGACGGAGTATCTGGGCTTCCTCGCCGCTTCCGGCGGCGAGAGCGGCGAGGAAAGGGAACTGCGCCGGGCCTTTACCGCATCCCAGGGACTCTGCGCCCCCCATTACGGGCTGCTTTTGGAATGGTACAAGAAGGTTCCCGGCTGGATCACCGAATTTCACGAGCGTAAATTTGACGAACTTAAAAGACGGGTGGATAATTTTATTGAATTTTCCGCTTACGGGAGACAGGAGGAGTTCCGCGCCCTTTCCGAAGAGGATCAGATGGTCTGGAGGGAACTGGCTCTGGAACTTAGGGGGACCGCTGACTGAATGAAGTTCCGTTTAAAGGACAAGCCGGAAGCTTTGCCGGCCGGCTCTCCGGGCCTGATAGCCCAGGCCGCCGGGGATCGGCGTTTTGCTTTTTTTCTCTGCTCTTTCAGCGCCGCCGCCGCCGTGGTCTTTTCTTTTCTGTCTCCCCAGATCATCCGCTATACCATCGACTCGGTAATCGGCTCGGCGCCTCTTGAGGCCCCCGGCTTTGTGGTCGATTTGGTCGGATCTTTGGGGGGAACCGTGTTTCTGCGGCAAAACCTGTGGATCTGCGCCCTCTTTACCCTCGCCGCCGCCCTGTTTTCCGCCTTCTTCAATACCCTCAGGCGCTACACCAGCATCGAAATCGGCGAGACCATAGCCTGGCGGCTTAGAAACAACCTTTACGCCCACATCCAGCGCCTGTCTTTCCAGTGGCACGTAAGCTGCCAGACCGGGGACATCATCCAGCGCTGTACCTCCGACGTGGACAACGTGCGTAACTTTGTCCAGAACCATTTGAGCGAATCCCTGCGGATACTCTGCGTCTTTGCCACGGCGCTTTTTATGATGTTTTCCATGGATGTCTTTATGTCCCTCATGGCCCTGGCCCTTATCCCCTTCATCCTGCTTTTTTCGATACTCTATTTTCGCCAGGTCGCCAGGGAATTCGCCAACGCCGACGCCGCCGAGGGGGATATGCAGGCCTGCGCCCAGGAAAACTACACCGGGGTGCGGGTGGTCCGGGCCTTCGGCAGGGAATCCTTCGAGATGGATAAGTTTTCGGCGAAGACAAAAACCCTGGCGGATATATGGATACGGATCGGCAGGATGCTGGGACTCTTCTGGGGCGCCGGGGATTTTATGAGCGGCTTGCAGCTTTCGATTATCGTGGCCGCCGGCATCTACCGGAGCGTGGAGGGCCGCCTTTCCCCCGGCACCTTTCTTGCCTTCTACACCTACTGCAACTGGATGATCTGGCCGGTAAGGCAGCTTGGGCGTATCCTCTCGGAACTTTCCAAGACCCTGGTTTCAGCGGGGCGGATCCGGGAGATCCTGGCGGAAGCTCCCGAAACGGACGGCCCCGACGCCCTGAAACCGGCCATACTGGGGGAGGTGCGCTTCGACAGGGTTACCTTCGCCTACGGAAACGCCGCCCCGGTGCTGCGGGATGTTTCCTTTACCGTGAAACCCGGCGAAACCCTGGCGATTCTGGGGGCCACCGGATCGGGGAAGTCTACCCTGGTGCAGCTTCTGGCCCGGCTCTACGATGTCCCCGAGGGTTCCGGGCTTATTACCCTTGACGGCATTGATGTCCGCCGGATATCCCGGCGCTACCTGCGGCGGCATATCGGCCTCTGCATCCAGGAGCCTTTCCTCTTTTCCAAGACCATCCGGGAGAATATCGCCACCGGAAGGCCGGAGACGGAAATGGCGGAGATCCGCAGCGCCGCCGCGGTGGCCCAGGTGGACGGGGCCATCCTGGATTTTACCCAGGGTTACGACACGGTGGTGGGCGAGCGGGGGGTTACCCTTTCGGGCGGTCAGAAGCAGCGGGTCGCCATTGCCCGGATGCTGGCGGCAAAACCCCCGGTAATGGTCTTCGACGACAGTTTTTCCGCCCTGGATACGGAGACCGACGCGAAGATCCGGGCCGGACTCAAGGAACGGGTAAAAGACGCGGCGGTGATCATCATCTCCCACCGGACCAGCAGCCTGATGCACGCGGACCGGATCATGGTCCTCAAAGACGGGGCGGTGGAGGAAATGGG
>JAITQR010000333.1 GCA_031288815.1 Treponema sp. | reverse complement strand
TTCCACTAAAAACACCGCGATTTCGCGTTGGCCTGGCCCGCCTTCAGTCTTCCGCTCTCCCCAGGGCCTCGAAACGGCGGGAGAAGGTGTGTTCCCCGCACCCGGCGAACGGCCTCATGCGGAGCGACTTCTTTTACAGCCCCTGAGCAAAAACCCACAAGCGCGGCAACCTGCCGGGGCGGCGGAGAGGAGTGTTACGGATTTATGAGTAGTGCCGCTTTATGGCCGGTTTTTTCCCATAAACCAGGTACAGGGTGATTGACGAAAAGATCATCAACAGGACCGCGTACACAAAGGCCATGGCCTGGGCGTTTAGTGTGGCTGTTTCATCGCTGGCGGATCGGATCACCGGCCCCAGCGGTCTCAAAAGGGGGTGGTACAGGAATGCCGTCATGTCGTATTCCGCCAGCCCGCCGTTAAAGCTAAGAGCGATAACCGACAATACCGCGGGGAGTATGATGGGCAGTATCACCCGGATCATGGTGTACAAAGGGCCTGAACCAAGGCTTTGGGCCGCTTCTTCCAGCGATTTGTCCACACTGAAAAAACTTGCCCGGATCATCCGCAGGCAGAAGGGAAGCTTCGAGATTATATAGGCAATCAGCAGCAGATAAACGGTGCCGATAAGAACATTGTTGAACATGATGAGCCGGGGACGGTCAAAGGCCGTCATAAGACCCATGGCGATCATGGTACTGGGAAGCAGCCAGGGAATGAGCATGCCGTATTCCAGCAGAGGACTCAGCTTGTCCCGGCTCTTGTGGAGAATCCGGGAAACCACCACGGTAAGCAGGGCCGCCAGTATCGCCGCCGAAATAGAGTAGGTGATACTGATAACCAGGGGCCGGTAGGCGGCGGCCGACAGAAGGAGATTCCGGTAATTGGCGATGGTCAGATCCTTTATGCTCAGGTTACCTGAAAGAATCGCGTCGGAACTGGAAAAAGAATAGATAATGACCAGCACGATAGGAACCACATAAATCAAAAACAAGAAATACGCCAGTGTATGCATCAGAATATTTACCGGAAGGCTGGAAATCGTAAGCTTTTTCAGCCCCGACTTTACCTTCGATATTGAAATATAGTTTCCCTTCTTTTCCAGCCGGTTCAGCAGTACCAGGAACAGGATGGTGGCGGTTCCCAGAATAACCGACATAAGAGAAGCCAGATCCCGGGAGTAGGGCGTCTGGGCAAAATTGATGATCATGGGATTAATAGTCTGGAATTCGGTTCCGCCCACGATAAGAGGCGCCGACATGGCGCCAAGGCCGGTAAGGAATGTCAGGATGGTAACGGCGAAGATGGTCGGCTTTAACACGGGAAATACGACATCAAGAAATATTTTTAAAGGCGACGCGCCCAGGTTTCTTGCCGCCTCTATGGTCTGATAATCGATGCCGCGGATCGCGTTGGTCAGGAAGATGACGTGGTTGGACGTACAGGCAAAGGTCATGATAAAAATCACCGCCCCGTATCCGGTAAACCACGCGGGATTCGTCCCCGGGAAAAAAACCAGCAGGATTTTGGTTATTATCCCCCTGGTTCCGTAGATATACTTGTACCCGGTACAGAGAATTATGCCCCCATATACCAGGGTGCTCATATACCCCAGCTTGAGGATCCTTGCCCCCTTGATATCAAGGTATTCGGTAAAGAACACCAGCAAGGTTCCCGTAATGTTCACCGTTACTATCATGGAAAGGGCAAGAATAAAACTGTTCCTCATGGCCCGCATGGCCCGGGCGGAGGAAAACAATTTTCGAAAAATTTCCGCGTTAAATCCGCCGTCTTTATAAAATATACCCAGGATCATGTTGACGTTGGGATAGATAAGGAACGCGGCTATTACCCACACCAGAAAAATTCTGATTACAATTCCCGCGGGGCCCGCATGAACGATTGTGTTTTTTAAAAATTTCATAGACCGCCTCTTTCAAAACAGCATGATATCATCAAAATTGAAGTACAGATTTCGCTTTTCTCCGGGATTAAAATAGGTGTTTCCGTCGTTTTTTTCGATACACTTAAGGGTGTTCCCCTGTACATTAAAAGTATATTTGGTGTATATTCCGTAGTATTCCCGATCCGCGATAATTCCCTCAAAAGCGACATTGCTCCTGTTGGTTCGAACGGTTCCCATCCGTTCAATGCGGATATAGCTTTTTTTATTTTCCTCAAGAGCATTGCCGCTTTGGCGGGCGGCATCCTCAACCAGGGCGGGGCTTAAACGGTTAATATCGCCGATAAAATCGCAGACAAATTCCGTTGCCGAATGGTTGTAGATTTCATCGGGGGTTCCTACCTGTTCGACTTTCCCCTTGTTGAATACGGCGATACGATCGGAGAGGGTAAGAGCTTCCTCCTGATCATGGGTAACGTAGAGGGTGGTAATCCCCAGATCCCGTTGAAGCCGTTTTAGTTCTCCCCGCAGTCCTACCCGCAGTTTCGCGTCCAGGTTGGAAAGGGGTTCATCCAGACAGAGGATTTCCGGTTCCATGACAATGGCCCGGGCCAGCGCGACCCGCTGCTGCTGTCCCCCCGAGAGCTCGGAAACATTTCGGGAAAGCTGATCTTCCTTAAGGTCCACCTTTTTTATCACCTCTTTTACCTTGCCGCTTATCTCCTCTTTTGAGAATTTGGCAACCTTTAGGCCGAAGGCGATGTTTTCAAAGACATTCATGCTGGGAAACAAGGCGTAATTCTGAAACACAATGCCGATTTTCCGTTTCTCTACCGGAACCTGAGCAAGATCCTTGCCGTTAACTTCTATGCTTCCCGCGGCTGGAGCTATGAATCCTACCAGGGTACGAAGAATAGTGGTTTTTCCGCATCCGGAAGGCCCCAAAAATGTAAAAAATTCCCCCTGACGGATTGAAAGGTCTAATCCCGCAATAGCGGTAAAATCGCCATAATTAACCGTAACGTTTTTAAGTTCTATCACAAGATTAACCTCCTCGTCCCCATAGATACCGGATGAGACCCTTTGGAAAAAGGCTCATCCGGTAAAACAACGGAGCGATTTCAAAATATCAGATCTCGAGATCGGCTCCAGCTATTGCACAAATTCGAGCTGGATTTTTTCAACCCAGGCGTCAAGCATTTTGGAACCCAGCGCCCAGTCTACATTTTGCGGGGTAATTTTCTTCATCAACTCCTGTACTTCCGGCGAGGCAAGTTTAAGGGCCTCGGGGTGGGCTGGAGTGGTTCCGAACCGGGCGGACCATTTGGCCTGCAGATCCGCCTGACCGAACCAGTTCGCGAAGGCGGTAGCTTTTTCGATATTTTTACTGCCCCTGATCAGGGCGACCTGTTCCGCCAGGAAGGGAACGCCGATAGCGGGGTTCATGAAACTTACATTGGTAAGGTTGCGTTCCTTGATCCGCTGGAGATAGCCGGAGCTCCACATCCCCATTATGGGCCTTTCGCCGCTGATAAGATTTCCCAGAGTATCTTCACCGCTTTGTTCCAGATGGCCATTCTGAAAATACTGCTTTATCATATTCCAGCCTTCCGCGGAGATACCCAATTCGCCCTTGGGATCTTTGTACCGGGTGAATATCCCCATCAGAATTGCCCGGGGCGTTCCACCGGTAAAACTGCCGATTGCGTATTTATCCTTGTAAATGGGATTAGTCGCGAGTTCGGTATAATCTTTGGGCTCCATTCCCCGCAGAGCGTCGGCGTTGTACATCAGGAATATAGCCTGAATAACGATAGGGTAGTAATAACCATCCGGATCCCCCAGGGACATATCCACCTCTTTTGCCCAGGTAGGTTCCCACTTGAGAAGTATGTTTTCCGCCTTAAGCTGTTCATAGTTCATCGGGCTAAGGCCAAAAACAAGATCCGCCAAAGGGTTGTTTTTTTCGGCAATAAGCCGGTTGGTAACCGCGCCTCCTCCCAGATCAACGTACTCAATTTCAAATCCCGCCGCTTTCGCTTGTTCCGTAAGCCATTCCCCCCGGCCGTCACTGACCGAGTTGGAATAAATAATCAGAGGTTTTGACGAAGCCTGTGCCTCTCCCTTCCCTCCCGCTTCCGCCCGGAAACCCGATCCAAGCAGAAAAACCGCCGCCATGACGAATGCCAAGCCATTGATCCTGAAAAATTTGCCGCACATTTCCATACCTCCAAAAATAATAATATCTCCTGTTTCCGTTTAGCCCCGCCGGCTCAGAAGGTACTCCCTGAGCAGCAAAGGCCAATCGGTCTGCAGGACATCGAAGCCCTTGTTAACAAACCAGCCCCAATTGTCATCGGGCGCCTGGGTAATAGCGTTATTGTCGTCCTTGCCGCCGCTTAATACGTGGTATTCGTCCAGGGTGATCGCGTTCCCCCAGACCAGTAAACCCCTGTCGTGCAGGTTCCGGATATAAGAATCCTCCACCAGGGGATTGCTGATATCCCCGAAGATCAGTTCTACCATACAGCAGTTGATCCGGAACTTCCGCACTTTTTCTTCTTCTTCCACAGAGCGGACAATGGGCATATAAGCCAGTCCGGGGCATTCCTCTTCCAAAATAGAAAGATATTCCTCGTTAACCGGCGATTTGATAATGATCTGATCCTCCATGTCCATCTTTTTAATAAAGGCGATGATTTCCCTCCAGTAAAACCAGGTACGATCCAGGTTGATAAGGCAGCGTCCCCGCAGGTAATTGAACACGTCTTCCAGGCGGTTGGGGTGTTCGCTTGTCAGGGTCAGGGAGGGATTGCGGAGGTACAGTTCGTCCACATAGGATGAGTTCATGGTTCTGATGTTCCGGCCGCTCCCCAAAAGCAGCGGTTCCGTCCCGTCGTGGAAAGCGTAGAAAACCCCGTCGGCCGTCATGGCCCCGTCCAGTTCGAGGATATCGGCCTTATGACGCAGGGCGTTTTCGTAGGCGGGGATGGTGTTAATGATGATATTCCCCCCGCTGGTTCCCCGGTGGGCGGCAATAAGCACCCCCTTTTCTTCACGCGATTTTCTGAGGGTATCCCTGACACGCATAGTTTCCTCCTGTTTCTCAATGGTACCCTATGAATTGGAACGTGTCAAATAATTTCTAAGCGATACGGTAAAAATCTTTGAAATTGGTACGTTTAAATAAATCGCGTCCATAGATGCTCCTGGGCCAAAAATATATGGCGGGAATATAAGTTTACGGTTAGGCGGATGTTAATGATCGGTTAAATTTTTTTCCCGGCCCGGGAGCGCCGCTTGGGGAACACCTCACTTGTATTGATATTCTGAAGATTATATCCTTTTTGTATAGGAGCTCCGGATCTTGGTAACCATAAAGGACATTGCGAAACTGGCGGGCGTTTCTCATGGTACGGTTTCAAATGTCATAAACCACCGGGGTAATGTGAGCAGCAAGAAGATCCGTCTGGTGGAGGACGCGGCCCGGCAGTTGGGCTACAATACCAACGCCCAGGCGCAGAAGCTCAGACAGGAAAAAAGCCGGCTCCTTGTCATCATCCTGCCCGATATTGAACAGCGGATATACCGTGTCTTTTATACCAGCCTTAAGAACATGCTGGAAGGCCAGGGCTATGAGACGGCCCTCTATTTGACGGACAATTCCCCGGAAACCGAAAGGCTCTGCGTCAAACAGTCCCTTTCCGGCAGACCGGAATACATGGTTGTCGTCCCCTGTACGGATACCGCCGAAGTCTATAAGGGTATCAACGCCAAGCTTATCCTGATAAACCACCCGCTTTTTCAGCCGCAAAAGAACCAGGTTTCCCTGTATTTCGACTTTGAAGCCGCCGCCGCCGCCTTCGAGGAAAAGGCGGCTGAAAAAAAGTACCGGAACGCGGCCTTTTTCTTCGACTCCCTCGGAGTGCCGGCCTACCGTCTGTTCTACGGATCCCTGAGCAGGGCGTTTAAGGCCAGGGGGATTGATCTGGTGCCCTTTTTCTATAATTTCCGCCAGATCCACCACGGAGCCATCGCGGTACTGGAGCATCAGCCTCGTTTTGATCTGGTGATCACCAATACGCCTTTCTACGCGGAGAAAATCAAACAGGTCTGGGAACTTCTCTCGGCTGAACCCCCCGGAACCCCGGCGGAACGGAAGGTTTTCCCCGCGATCATGACCTTTGATATGAGCGAAACCATCCCTTCCCCCAGGGGCCATGGCGTTTCGTTCTACGAATTTGATTACCGGGAAATGGCGCGGACGGTTTTTTCCGCCATCCCCGGGGAGCTTTTCGGCCGATCCGTCCCGCTTAAGCCCAAAGGTTTTGTCCCCGGCCTTAGCCCTTTTGAAACCCAAAAGCCCGGTCCGGGCGCGTCGGGGGGCGGTGTCTCTCCGGGCGTGGAAACCAACGAGCTCAATATGCTTACCGTGGCAAGCCCCACGGCGAATATCCTTGCCACCCTGGCGCCCTATTTCAAACGCTGTACGGGGATCAAGCTCAAGGTCGTAACCCTGCCTTACGAAGAACTCTTTCAGCTTCTTTCTACCGGTAGAATCTCCAACCTGGATCTTATCCGGATTGATATGGCCTGGGGCGCCCGGTTCGAGAAGGAACTCTATTACCCCCTTGGTTCCCTGTCGAAACGCTTGAACTTTCTTGCCGGTACTTTTCTGCCTTCCATAAAGGCGGGTTTTTCGAGGGCTGACGGTGAACTTTACTCCCTTCCCTTTGATCCCAGTATACAGATGCTCTTTTACCGGCAGGATCTTTTTGAAAACGCCACTATCAGACGGCTGTTTTACGAGCAGACCAGGGAGCATCTTGAGGTGCCGAAAACATACAAGGAATTTAACCGTATTGCCGCTTTTTTTTCCTCCGCCCTGAATGAACGATCCCCTATCCCTTACGGGACGACGATGGTTTACGGGACCGCCCCGGTGGCGGCCTGCGAGCTGTTACCCCGGATAAAAAGCATGGGGGGAGATTCCTTTGATAAGTCCGGCGGCATCCGGGTGACAGCCCCGGTCTTCCGGAAAGCCCTGGAGGAATACCTTGAACTACGGGACTACAGCGCCCCCCAGGTGAATTACTGGTGGGGGGACGCGCTCAGCCTTTTCTCCCAGGGGCTTTCCGCCATGACGATTGTTTTTATCAACCATGTCTCCGGAATTATAAAGGCCAGCGACACGGGACTTTCGTTAAAGGTCGGCGCGGCCCCGGTACCGGGGAATTTCCCCCTTCTGGGCGGAGGTTCCATCGGGATTTCCCGGCAAAGCAGGAATGTTGACGGCTGCGTTGAGTTTTTTAACTGGGTGTTTAGCGATGAAATAGCCAACATGATCACCCTTTTGGGGGGCTTTTCTCCCCGGGAGAGCGTATTCGGCAACGAGGAGATCCTTGAACTATACCCCTGGCTGCGGAATGTGGGGGAGCAGTTCAAACGGGGCTGGCGCCGGGTGACCAGCAGACGGTATCCTGATTTTGACAACCACCGGTTCGAGCGGATCCTGGGCAGCGCGGTACGGAACGCCGCGCTGGGGCTTGCCACGGTGACAGAAACGCTGAAGAACGCCCAGCGGCAGTGCGAGGCGGAATTCGGGCCCGGCGGAAAGAACGGGCTTTAGCGTGTCCTTTGATCCGTATTCCAGGCCGGGTCCAGGCAGTTCCCCCTCTGAAAGGGCCGGATGTGCCAGGGGCTGGAAAGGGCCAGGGGCCGGAGGGCCTCGATGTCCGCCGGGCCGAAAAAGGGGCCGGGAAGGGCGAGGCTGCGGAATTCGTGGGCTATACCGGAACCGCGGATCAGGCCGGCGCTCCGTTTCAGGGCCTCGCCGGCCTCAATGAGCCGGGCGGTTTTGCCGGCCCCGTCTTTCCCGGCGCTTCCGGGAGAGGCCCCGTCCCGGGGGGGGAGGAGTTCGGCGTAGCGGGCGGGGGCAAGCTTCAGATCCATGGCGATATAGTCGGGGCGGCTCCGCTCCGCCTTGAAAAGCCCTTCCAGAACACCGGGATCCATGCCGTTGGTATCCAGCTTTACCAGGAGTCCCGTTTTTTTGATCCTTCCCACAAGCCCGCCCAGATCCGGGTACAGGGTGGGTTCCCCGCCGCTTAAAA
>JAITQR010000237.1 GCA_031288815.1 Treponema sp. | reverse complement strand
CGCGTTAGATTATCGGCATATTTGACACCCCGTCGCGCCGGCCGCCGCGCTCCGCGGTTCGTCCGGATAGCGGCTTCAAAACCGACCGGGCCCGGAAAGGGCGCTCCTACAAATACCCCGGCGGAACAACCCGGTCCGGGCCGCCCAGTGAGACCGGATCGCCGTAACAGCAGACCAGGCCTCCTTCCCCGCGCTCGTAGGGGGCGGGAAACGCGTCAAGGACACCGAAGGCGGCAATGTGCCGTCTTTCCGGATTCGCGGTCATCTTTATTTCCAGGGGGTAAAGGCGCCCGTTCCGCCGGATAAGCAGATCTATCTCCCGCCGGTCCTTGTCCCGGTAGTAGTACAGGGGGGCCGGGAAACGTCGCTTTGCTCCGCGAGATTGGCGATATTCAGCATCTGTCCGGTTCTTGCCGCGGTATTGCGGATAAACGAAAGGAATTTCCTTTCATCCCCCACATTGGTAAGGGCCCGTACATCCCGCTCAATATACGTGCGAAGGTAGGAGGCGAGGTAAGCCTGCGCCGGAAGGGCGGGATCGGCGTAGAGCTTCGGCAGGGAACCCCGCCAAATGATATTCCAGATTCCCTCGAAATCGGTTTTTAAGGGGTTCTTGCCGCGGGCCTCAAAATAATCCGCTTCCGGGCAGAAAGGCTCCCCAAAGGGATCGTTCTCTATCTCCCGCAGGGACAGGCCCAAAATATCGACAACGCCGACCCTGCCGGCCAGGGATTCGCTTACCCCTTTCATAAGCGAAAACTGCTGGGACCCGGACATATACAAAAGGTCGTTTTTCTTTTCCCTGTCCACCGTCATTTTTATATACGGGAACAGATTGGGGGCGTACTGGATTTCGTCGATAAAAACCGGCGGCCGGTGATCCAGGAAGAAACGTCCCCCCTCCTCCCTGGCCGTCTCAAGACTTACCGGATCGTCCAGGCTGACCTGGGAAACGGTTCCGCCTTTCGCCCTGATAACGGCCTCTTCTATCAGAGTGATTTTACCCACCTGCCGGGGGCCGGTAAGGAGTATCGCCCCGAAATGCCGTTCCAGTTCGAGTAGCGTTTGCGAGGCATGACGATAAATATACACGGCCCTTCATCCCGTCTGATTTACTTTTCAATAGTAGATTGGCCGATATCTTTTGTCACTCCTCACTTCCCGTCGTTCCTTCCGCCCATGGCCCGTTTCTTCCTCACTTATCCACACATCTTCCGGAAGATCCCGGATCCTCCTTCTCCGCATGAAACTCCCCCTTCAACAGGTTTTCGCGGACCGGTAGTCCGTGATTCGAGTTAGTGGTGGGGATACACTTCCCCCGCCTGCGGGCGTTAAGGCCGTTCTCCCTCATCAAACGGGCCACTTTCTTACGGCTTATCCCTTTCCCGTACTTGCTCCGCAGTTCTTCCCGCACCCGCGGACTCCCATAATGGTAATGATGCGTTTTCACAATCTCCCGAATGAGGTCTATCAGCTCGGCGTCCCCCTTGCCCCGCTCCGGTGATACCCCTTTCTTCACCCATTTGTAGTAGGCGCTGCTTGACACCCCGAAAACGCTGGCCATCTCCCTGATGGTATACTGGTCCTTGTGTTCCCACATGAACCGGTACACCATCACCGGGCTTCTGTCTGCGCGAAGATGACCGCCGCTTTTTTTAGGATTTCATTCGCTTTCCGCAGTACCTTGTTTTCCTTCCGCAGCCGGGCCAGTTCCTCGTCCCGGGGCCGTCCGTGTCCGGGGAAGGGGGGTAATCCGCCCTGTGCCGCCTGTCGGGCCCGCTGTATCCAGCGACGCAGCATGTTCTCGTTGATACCCAAATCCACGGCTATCTGGCTTATGGGTTTCTCTTTCTTTTCCGCCAGTGCCGCCGCTTCGGCCATGAACTCCCTGGAGTACACACGCCGTTCTTTGTCGTTCTTTCCCATACTTTGGCTCCTTGTCTTTTATATCCCGCGCTTATTTTTATATCTACTGGATGGGGCAACGTATTGGGTATAATCTGGAGCGGTTGTTCCGGCTCTTGTAAAGGTGAAGGGTAAGGCGGGCAGGATAGTTTGCTTAATTAGTGTCTATCCACAAAGTCGGTTGCCTTTGTGGATAGACCTTGCGTTTTCTCGCCTGAAGGCCGCGAAAATGCGGTTTTCAGGAGACAACAGATCTCCAAAAAATAAAACCCGAAAACAGGGCCGGAAGTCTTTCGGTTTTGCGATAAACCGCGGGCTGTTTTCGGGGTTTGCAGGGTAAAAAATCGCCTGAAAGGCGATTTTTTAGGGTTTTACGCGCGAAGCGCGACAAACCGCTAACCCTTTGCCGCCTTAACCGACTCCTCCAGGATAGCGGCGGCCTTGTCGCAGTCCGCCCTGCCCACCGTGAGGGGCGGTATCATGCGGATAAGCCGGTCGCCGATCAGGGTAACCAGGAGTTTCCGGTCAAGGCAGTTGTGTTTTACCGCAAGCCCGATGGGGCCGTCCAGTTCCACCCCCACCAGGAGCCCCTTGCCCCGGACGCCTTTTACCCGGGGAAGCGCCCGGAGTTTCCCCATGAAATAGTCCCCGGTTTCCCTGGCTTTGGCGGCCAGGTTCCCATCCAAAAGTTCCGTTACCTGGGCCAGGGCCGCGGCGCAGCACACCGAGTTGCCGCCGTAGGTGGTTCCGTGGGAACCCATATTGAAAGCCTTGGCGATATCCCTGCTGGTACAGATGGCGGAGATGGG
>JAITQR010000227.1 GCA_031288815.1 Treponema sp. | reverse complement strand
CCGGCGAGACCCCCTTACGGGCGCGTCCTGCGCCCTTTTCCTCCCTCTGGTCGGCGGGGGTATCGCTTCAAATCCCCATAGGGGATGGGTAAACCTTTTCGGAAAGGGGGGATTTGGCTTCCATGCGCGTACTTCCTGTACGCGCCTTCCAGCCCGGCGAGACCCCCTTACGGGCGCGTCCTGCGCCCTTTTCCTCCCTCTGGTCGGCGGGGGTATCGCTTCAAATCCCCATAGGGGATGGGTAAACTTTTTTCGGAAAGGGGGGATTTGAACCCCCGACATCGAGTTCCCAAAACTCGTGGCTTAACCACTGGCCTACTTTCCGTTTCTTATGATAAAAGCGGCTGTCCGCAGACAGGCTGTCCCGCGAAGACGGCGGCAAGAACCGCCGCCGCCTTACAGTAGTTCGTCCTCGTCGCCGCCGGGGGGGAACATGTAGAGATCGGGAAGCTTGACGGTCCGATCCATGGAATAGGCCAGGGCGGTCTGGGTATCGCTGATTACCGGGATCTTGAAGAAATGATTCAGGGTTTCATAGTCCGGGGATTCAACTTTAACGGTAAATTCGAAAACTTTGTGTTCGTTGGGCTGTTCGGTGGGAACCGGGCTGGGCCAGAAGGTGAAGGTTCCCTCTGTGTTGGATACCATACCGTACGGGTTCTGCCAATTACTGTCTTTCATGGGTACCAGTTCGCCGTTATGGTAAAGCTCTACATTGACATCCGAAATGGGGGCAAAGTTCAGGCCGTTAAAAATACGGCCTACGATAGTGGGAATATTGTATACCGGCTGCTGGTCCACTGTCCTGTCGCCGCCCTTAACCCGGTGCGCGGCATTGGGCCTTAAATTGTGATTGACCCGCCGGATTCCCTCGTAGATCAGGGAGACAATATCCACTTCTTCCTGCTGTTTTTGGGTAGTTTCCCGATCTACCCGGGCAACACCCCGGTTTGAGACAATATAGTGAGGCTTGGTCCGGTTAAGCACAAAACAAAGGGTGTCCATACGGCACTGATCACAGGTACAAAGATGTTCCGGGTTTCCGCCGCTCTCGATGCTGTCAAGAATTTCGGTAACTTTGGATATCACTATGTCCTCTACAGTGTTATGTAATTCCATTTTTTAGCAGTCCCCCCTAAAGCTCTCTCGATTAAGCCGGCTTAAGTCCCGGCTGGTTTTGAAGCTACGGCCTATAAAAACAGTGGTTTCGCAGGGCTTTAAACCTGAAAAACCCATGAACCAGTTACAAAACAACCGGTTTTGGAACCGCTTCATATATTCAACTGTAACCATTTTCCGCTTATATGCAAGATGTCCTCAAGTTCCGGGCATGTCTGTATCCTGGAAGCCCAAGGGTTATCTGTAAATATCCTTACCACATAAAGGGATTTTGCGAAAGCCCGGATGGTTTCGGCTTTAAAGGCGCTGGAACTTTCCGCGAAACAACAGCCTTCGTTCCGCACGTAGAGCCCGGTTTCCAGGGAAAAAGGTTCGGGTATGTCGATGATAAGATCCTCGCCGGGGATACCGGTTCCCAGGGCGGCGCTCAGTTCGAGGGCGAGGGCGTTTTCATACCGGGAACGATTTTTCAGATTCCGGAGCCCGCCGTGTTTTTCCGGATCAAAGGGAAATTCCGCCGCCAGGCTGAATAAATCGCCCCCTTGAACCCTTGCCGCCAGGGAGAAAAGCCCTCCGCTTTTATCGCGGCTTTCCATCAGGGCAAAGAGGCTCTGGTCGTCCAAATCGTAGAGCTCCTCCGGGGCAATGGCGCGGTCTTCCAGCCCCCGGATAAGAACTTTTTTGATCATTCCGGTAGCGGAACGAACCGAGTGATGCCAATATACCGTCCGGTACATGAGGTATTTTGAGAAAAGGATCGATTCCACCCCGGGAATTCCTCGGGAATCGATATCCACACCCCGTTCCCGGTCGGGAAAAAGCCGTGAAAGAATAAAATCCACATCCTGGATTCCGTAAGGCACCCCGCAGTAGCGGGCGTCCCGGTTCAGATAATCCAGTTTATCCGGGTCCATCGCCCCGGAGAGGAGCTTCCGGTAAAAGAGCAGTTCCCCGTCCTGGGCCGGGATGCCGGTGTCAACAATGGCGGCGCAAAAATCCGGATCGACCCCGGCGGCGCCGGCAAGGCTCCTCAAGGGTTCCCGGAGGATCAGTTTGGCGGTAAGGGATTCATGGGATTCCAGGGAAAGTTCCTTTAGGGAATGGGTGTAGGGGAAATGCCCCAGATCGTGAAGCAGACAGGCGCAGAGGAACGAGCGGACTCCCCCGGCGCTCAGCCAGTGAGCGCCCCGCTCGGCCAGGTTCTGCAGCAGCCGCCGTCCCAAATGGTAGACCCCGATGGAATGGCTTGCCCTGGTATGGGTAGCCCCGGGATACACATAGGAAACAGGCCCCAGTTGGGATATCCTGGAAAGCCGCATAAACGCCGCGGACCGGGTCAATGCCGCCAGGGCAGGGGTAAGGTAAATGTGCCCCCATAGGGGATCCCGAATCGGATCGGTATAACCTTCCTGAAGGGCGATACGGGGATCCGTATTCATGTCCGGCATGGTACCCTTCGGGCGGGTTTCTGTCCATATATCGCAATATATAATCGGCTATGGTTCGCTTTTTACGCGGCGTGACACGTATATCGCGCAGGCGAGGCGTCGCGTATATGAGACATCACGTATGCGGGACTTCATGTAAGGCTCTGCCGGTTTGACCTTTCCCGGTTCTCGGATTATAAATAAGTGTATTAGGGACGGATCTTTGGATAAAAGCGGGGAATAGAGAGACTATGTCGCGGATAATTGGGGGGGTGTTTTTATTTCTATTTCTGTGTTTTACAAGGCTTGCGGCCCAGGACACCCCGGAGGCGGAAAACGCGGATCGTCATACGGTCCCTGAACTTTTGCGGCAGCCCCATCGGGGAGAGGCGCCCCGGTATCCCGCCGACATGATCATCGGCAGTCTGGCCCGGGGGAATGTTTCCGCCGCCGCTTATACCTGCGCCAGGGAAGTGATGAACGTCCTGATTAGGGTAAACAGAGAGGCCCCGGTCTTGTCCGCCGTAAACAGCGAGGACCTGGAAAAGCTTTTTTCGGATCTGGGGAAGATTGGTCCCCGGAAATTCAGGCTGGGGGAGGGCCGGGAGGAAGCTGACGGGGCGGTTTCCTTTTTGGTCCGGTTTATCGGCCGGGAAAGGGGAATAGCGGGGGAACTGTATGTCCGCTCCATGGCCGTTGAGGGGGAAGGGCAGGGGGAAGCGGTCTGGCGGCTTGATGATCTTATACTTGAAGAGGCTCGGGGACTGGACGAGGTGATAGAAGGCCCTTCTTTTGATTTCCCTCCCTACGAAAGGTTTTTTTAAGAGGCTTATGGCGACACCGATTAAACGCATCGAAAAAGAGTTTTTTTTCAAGGCTCTTTACGATAAAAAGATCCCTCTGGTTTACCTGTGGGATCAGCGGAAATACTACCTTACCCTGGAGAATTCCGTTAAAGAAAGGGAACTGGTGTTAAAACTTGACAAGCCGATCCCGGGGCTTAAACCCAGAACCAAAATGGAACTGATGTTTGATTTTCAGGGCCAGATAATCTCCTGCGTTATAGAAATTGACGCCATAAAAGACAGGATTATCACCGCCGAAATTCCGGAATTCCTGTATAAAAACCTGGATCGATCCTATTCCCGGATTGCCGTGCCCCAGGATTTCCAGATGCGTTTCAGTTTTCACCATGACCGGTACAACCTTCCTTTTCCCAAAGTGAGCAATTTTGAGGATGATTCAGCGGAGGATCCGGCCAGAAAAGATCCGCTTGTGCCAAATGTTTCCGCCCTTTTGGAGCGCCTGGGCGCCTGGGTTAAAAGTTTAGGCGCTAATCACAAACTGGTTATTTTTAAGGATGTAAAGCCCTCCACAACCGAAGAACGGGTCGTGGCGGAGACGGGCAAGGCCTTTTATCTTGCCTCAACCAGGGAATCCTTTCCCGAAACCGATCCTTTTCCCGAAAAGCGGATAATCACCGCGGACTTATTCAAACGCTACCTGGAAAGCACCGGGGTGGATCCCAAATATCTGGAGGATACTGCCCGGCGCTTTGTCCAGGCCAAATTAACCAGGGGGATTTTTTCCGATGCCTGGGTACCGATTCTGTTTCAGGAATACATTGTCGGCTATATCCATGTATGGATCAGTAATAATTGGGCGCCTCCCTTTGACGCCGCCGCCCTGGATACCCTGTTCAAATACTCCCGGGGCCTGGTCCATTCCCTCAAAATAAACGGCTTTTTTGAAAAAGGCCGCCGGCACAACGAAACTTTCGTGGGAAGAGTTATAGACATCAGCGTATCGGGACTTTTGTTCGCTTACCCCAAATCTTCCCTTTCTTCCGCCCTGCTGGTGAACAGCCAGATTTTGATCACCCTTGTTACAAGCGACCGGACGCTTACCATCAACTCGCGGATAGTCCGCCGCTTCCGCGACAGCAGCCTAAACTATTACGGCTGTCATTTCCTGGATACCCCTTTTGATGATATGCGTTACCTTTTTGAGTACCTTTACGGCAAAGCCATAGGCGAAGACACGATCTTCCAGATAGGGAAGATGTAGCGGTCTTTCACTCCTCTGTAACAGGCCGCCACAGGCGCAAGAAACCGCTGGCGCTCCGGTTTGCGGTAGACATAACGATGGGGACATGGGGAGACTATAGCGTAATCGGGATATTTATGAAGCTGTCCAAGCCTCCGGCTATACGAGCTGCCAGGCGGAAAACCAGTGGAACGCCGCGCCGGCCAGGACAAAGAAATGCCAGATTACATGGGCGTTGCGGAGCTTATGCCGGCTGTACCAGAAAGTACCCAGGGTATAGGCCGCGCCGCCGGCGAAGAGGAAGGCAAAGCTGAGCCGGGGGATGGTATGGTAGAGCTTGTAGCCTCCGGCTACAACGGCCCAGCCCATGAGGATATACACGGCAAGCTCGATTTTTTTCATGAATTTCAGGCCCGTCGCGTGGAGACATATCCCCGCCGCCGCCAGGGCCCATTCAAAGCCGAAGAAAGTCCATCCCAGGGCGCCCCGCAGACAGAGGAGGCTGAAGGGGGTATAGGTTCCCGCGATAAGCAGGTAGATTGCCGAGTGATCCAGTATACGGAATACCCGCTTGGCTCCCTCGTGCTGGATAGCGTGGTAAAGGGTGGATATCAGGAACATGAGGACCATGGACGCGGCGAAAACCGTAAGGGACACCAGTTCCAGGACGCCGCTCTCTTTGCCGCCCAGACTGCCCCTGGCCCGCAGAATGAGGAGTGTTAGGCCCGCCACCGCGAAGGCGGCGCCCAGGCCGTGCAGGATCGCGTTGGCGATTTCTTCTCCCAGGGTCTGGGGCCGCCGGATGTTTTTTTCTTGTTCGTTCATACCCGGATTGGACACCGGGGAAGGTTTATGGTTGCGCTTAGCCCCGGTGGATACGGAGCCGCCAGCCTTCCGGGCCGGTTCCCACGGTTTCCCCCAGGAAGGGGAGGCTCTCCCTGAGCGCCTCGTCCAGAGGCCAGGGAGGGT
>JAITQR010000220.1 GCA_031288815.1 Treponema sp. | reverse complement strand
TTCCCGTTTCAATACCGCTTCCATGGTTCCCCCTAACAAGCCTTAACGGCGATGTCCTCATCAACGCTCCGGGCAATATTGGCGATGGTTTCAAGCAGGGAGCTTTCGTCCCCCTCATACTCAAGGCTCAGCCGGGTGTTCTGAAAATCCACCGCCGCCTGTTTTACCCCCGGCGTTCGCTTTACCTTCTCGTCGATTTTTGCCGCGCAGTTGGGGCAGCAGAGCCCTTCCAAAAGGTATGTCTTTCTTGTCCTGTTAAACACTCCTCGGTATATAGTATTGAACCATTGATAACTTGTTCAACTGTTTGCGTAAAAAAACACCATCTCTTACTCACAGACATGGACCAGTCCCTGATCAAAGATGGTGCCCACATGGTCATCCTCCAGGGAATAGTAGACCACCTTCCCTTCCCGGCGGTACTTCACCAGCCGGGTCTGCCTGAGGGTTCTCAGTTGGTGGGAAATGGCGGACTTGCTCATGCCCAAAAGGGCCGCGATATCGCAGACGCACATTTCCGCCCGGAGAAGGGCGCAGAGGATCTTGACCCGCGTGGAATCGCTGAACACCTTAAAGAGGTCCGCCAGATCCAGCAATGTTTCATCACTGGGCATCTTGTCCCTGACCGCGGCGACCACTTCCTCGTGGATTACGTTGCAATCGAGACTTTCGATGTCCGAAACGCCTTTTTCCATAATTTTCCTTACCATCCCCTCGTAACAGTTGAACACATGAACATATATCAAATATACGCCGCTTTGCGCTATATGTCAAGCGAAGATCCTTTTCCCGGTTTATTCGCAGCGAGGGGTTTAATACCCAAGAGCCCGCATCGCGGGGGAGCTTTTGGGCGTCCTTAAGGTATTAAACCCTGAGTCTAAGCACGGGAGAACAACCAGCTTGCCCTTCAGGGCGAGCTTGTCGATTCGTCGGATGAATCGTTAAGTCCGTCGATGTTTTTGGACAACTCTTGGATCTGTTTATAGGTGTCCTCCTGCCACCGCTCAGCCTCTCTGGACAATTCCCGAATCTGTCTGTCAGTCTCCTGAATCATCAGCCAGATTTTCTCAAAGTTCAGGCCCTTGGCGGCCTCCGCCGCTTCCTCCGCTGTCATCATCACCTAATCCTCCATAAAAACCGCTATGCCTTAGTTGGGTTGTACCTGTCAAATTTACCCTAGCTTCCGGGCCCTTGTCTTTTAATCTATAACTATGTATAGTACAAAAATGATACTTGCCGAATTGTCCTACGATGGTTCCCTGGAGGATCTTTTCGCCCTGCTGGATCGGGTCAGGGCTTCGGCGAGGGCCGGGGAACCGGGGCGGGAACTGCCCCGGCGGCTCAGACGGCTCGCGCCGGCCTGGGCGGATCTTTCGCCGGGGCGGGCGGGCTTTGGGGAGGCCCCGGTACAGGGCGGGCTCTTCGATGAACCCGGGCCGGTCTCTCCAGAGGGCTCCGCCTTTTCCGGTTTTCCGCCCGATCCGGCGGCCCTGGGCGGAGCGGCGGAGGATCTTTTTACCGTGTCGGCGGACGCTTTTGACGCCTTTGTCCATGCCTGGATGAGCGAACTTCCTGTTGACGGGGAGATCCTCCGTTTCGGCTGCAAGGTGCTTGCCGCCGCGGAAGAGGCCGCCGGGGTCTCCGGCTCCGGCCCCTGGACCGGACGGGAGGCGGCCCGGGGCGGGGCGGCCAGGGCCGCCGGGAACCGGGGGGACGGGGATGTCAGGGCCGTGATGGAGGCGGCTTACAAGGCCGTCCACGAAATCGACCGCCTTATGGGGCTCCTCCGCTTTAGCCCGGATCCCCGGTGGGGCTACCTGGCCCGTTGCGGCCCCGATGGCTTTGTCATTCCCGCTTTGGCCGGGCACTTTACCCTTCGCTTCGGCGGGGATCCCTGGGCCATTATCGACGAAAAGCGGGGGATTGTCCTGGCGCGGGAAGCGGGCGGGGAAGCCCGGCTCCTGCCGGCGGCGGCCCTTTTCCCCCAGCCTGTCCCGGGCCGTGATTCCGGGGCCAATTCCCCGGATAAAGACCCTTGGGAAAAGCTCTGGCTCCGGTACCACAAGGCCGTCAACAACGACGCCCGGAAGAATCCCGGCCTGCAGCGCCGGTTTATGCCGGAGCGGTACTGGAAGTACCTTCCGGAGCTTTCGGATAAAGTCACCCGCTGAAAACGCGGGGTTTTGATCCTGTAACCGGGCCGGCCGCCTGTTTGTTTTCTTCCTGGTAGTCTGTCGCGCTTGCGGGTTTTTGCTTAGGGGCTGTAAAAGAACCCGCCAAAAAGGGATTTTTAAGAACCGATATAAGGATTTTTTATTCGTAGCGAAGGGTTTAATACCCAAGAGCCCGCTCGCGGGGGGAGCTTTAGGGCGAGGTTGTTGATCCTTACCCGCGGGCCCCTTTATGCCGCGAAAATCCCGATTATCCGGTATGCGCGAGGCTTCGGTTCGATCGGGCGGACTTTGGGGAGTAAAAAACCGCCTGTCAGGCGGTTTTGAGAGGTTTTAAGCGCGAGGCGCGGCAAACCGCCAGGCCTTTCGGGGGAATTCCATGAGACGTATCTTTTGTTTGATGTTTTGTGTTTTTTTCTCCCTGGGGTTCTCCCTCCCCTCGCTGGGAGCCGTCCCTTCCGGCGCGCCGGAGAGCGGCGGGGAGATCCTCGTCCTTACCCTGGAAGAAGCGGTTTCCCGGGCCCTGGACAACAGCCTGAACCTCAAAAAAAGCCGTATCGATCTTTCCACCGCCGATTACTCCTCAAAACGCCTCTGGGCCGAGATTTTCCCTACCCTCAACGGGACGGCGGGTCTGAATTACCAGGCCAATAATGTCTCCCGGGAGGGAATGAAATTCGAGGATCCTAATTTCAGCTATTCCACTTCCTTCGGTCTTACCTTTAACCTTAACGCGGGCGTTCCCTACGCGATGAAGCTTCTCAAGCTTGCCTATCAAACCCAGCTTTTGGGTTATGAGGATGCCAGCCGGCAGCTTGAGATAGAAACGGCGAAGAGTTTTTTTACCCTCATCGCCGGCCGGGAAAACCTTACCCAGTTGGAAGAGACCCGCAAACTCGCGGAGCAGCAGTTCGAAAAAAATCAGACGGCCTTCCGGAGCGGGATTATCCCGGAACGGACCCTTCTCCAAAGCCAGCTTTCGGTGGAAACGGCCAATTACAACCTCAGTACCGCCCAAACCACCTACGATAACCAGTTGAATCAGTTCCTCACCTCTCTGGGGATACCCCAGGACGCCGTTGTGGTACTGGAGGGGAGCTTCGCCGTTGTCCGGATCGATGAAGATCCCGAGGAGCTGATACGGGAATACCTTCCCCGGCGGCCGGATATTGTAAAACAGCGCCAGGAAATCGAGCGCCTGGAATATACCGAAAAACAGGGCGCGCTTTCAGCCAAAGCGCCGTCCCTCAGCCTCCAGAGCCAGTGGCGCGGCGGCTCGGGAAGCGGGGGGATCAGCGCCGATTTTACCGATTCTATTACCGGCGGCGTTTCGGTTAGTATTCCTATCAGCCCCTGGATACCGGGAACTAAAAGCGCCCAGCAGATCCGCGGCGCGGAGGCGAACGTGGAGAAGGCCCGGCTGGAACTTCAAAACATCGAAGATACCGCCTCGGCCCAGATCCGTTCTTATACGGCGAGCCTCCGCAACTCCTGGAACAGCCTGGAAATCGCCCGTCTGAGGCTGAACATCGCGGAACGCACCTATGAACTTACCGAGCTGGGTTTCCAAAACGGCGCGGTGGATTTTCTTGATCTGGAAGCTATCCGTAACGATCTCGCCTCCGCCAGGCAGCAGCTTCTGGAGCGGGAGCGGGATTATCAGATTACCACCCTGGATCTTGCCAAAGCCCTGAACAGGGACTGGAAACAATTTACGAGGAGCGAGGGGTGATAAAAAAGAAAACGTCCCGGGCGGTTAGCGCGGTCATTGTTGTCTTCATCCTGGTGTTTCTGGGCCTTATCGGCTGGACTGTCTGGGTACAGACCACTCCGGCCCCCGCCGTGACCAGCCGGCTTCCGTCCGCCCAGGGCGGGCCCGGCCAGGGCGGCGGGCCAGGGCCGGGCTCCCAAGCCCCGGCGGGCCAGGCTCAGGGAGGGGAGCGGAACGCCGTAACCGTAAGGGTAAGCCCGGTAGAGCTGGGAACCATCGAAAACAGCGTGATGATCAACGGGGATGTTCTCGCGGCAAGCCAGGTTCCCCTTTATCCCACCATGGCGGGAAAACTTTCGGAACTTCGTTTCCGGGTAGGGGATACGGTGTCCCGGGGACAGACGGTGGCTATGGTAGATCCGTCCCGTCCCGGGGAGCTTTATTCCCTCAGTCCGGTAGTCTCCACTATCGGCGGCACCGTTCTGTCAGCCCCTCTCAATCCGGGGGATACCGTTTCTACTCAAACTACGGTATACATAGTGGGAGACCTTTCCAACCTTGTGGTGGAGACTTTTGTACCCGAGCGTTTTTCCAACGTGGCCCGGAGGGGGCTGGAAGCCCTGGTTTCCCTGGAAGCCCTGCCCGGCGAAAGCTTTCCCGCCACGGTAAACGAGGTAAGCCCGGTACTGGACCCGGCAAGCCGGACTTTGAGGATACGCCTGCGGTTTAACCAGCAGGATCCCCGGATACGGGCGGGAATGTTCGCCACCGTAAGTCTGGTAACCAATACCCGGCGGGACGTGCCGGTGATTCCCCGATCCTCGGTGATCAACACCTACGGGTCCTGGATTGTTTTTATAGCCGATGAGCAAAATACCGCCCGGCGGCGGGTTATTACCCTGGGCATTGAGAATGAGACATCGGTGGAAGTATTGGGCGGCCTGGAGATAGGGGAACGGGTCGTTTCGTCAGGCCAGAATTTCCTCTCTGACGGGGATCTGGTTCGTGTTGTGGATTAGGAGAAGTCCCGTAGGGCCCGGGCAAGAACAAAATGCCATGCCTTTTGTTCCGCTTGTTTACGCGGCGCAATGAGAAAATAACAGGCCAATCGGTCATGTTGTTTCCGCGCGGATCCTGAAGGGGTTTTTTTCCGGGGAAGGGGGGCAGATGAACATTGCGGGATATTCGGTTAAGCATCCGGTTACTATGGTGGTGCTTTACGCCCTGGCCTTGGGCATTGCCGCCACGCTGGTTCCCAATCTTGCGGTAGATCTGTACCCTTCCACCAGCCGGCCGGTGCTGTCGGTCTATACCCGGTTCCCCGGGGCGGGGCCCGGGGATGTGGAAAAAAACCTTACCGAACGGCTGGAACGGGCCCTTTCCGCTTCCCGGGGGCTTACCAATATCACCAGCAGTTCCCAGTTTGAGTCGAGTTTTATCAATCTCGAATTTGCCTACGGAATGGATATGGATAAGGCGGTGACCGACGCCCAGACATTGGTGAACCGTCTGGTTAACTCCCTGCCCGACGGGGTGGAAACCCCCACGGTGCGGCGTTTTGACATGAGCGCCATGCCGATCATGCGCCTGGTGGTCCGGGGAAATTACCCGCCCGATCAGCTCCGGATCTTCGCCGAGGACGAGATCCAGTCCAGTATTGAGCGGATCGACGGGGTGGCTTCCGCGGAAGTTACCGGCGGTACAACCCAGATCGTCAAGGTCGCGGTTTCCCTGAACCGGCTCGCCGCGTTCAACCTTACCCTGAGCGACGTTTCCAGCGCCCTAAAGGGCCAGAGCGTCCTTTCCTCCGGGGGAAACCTGCGCCGGGGTACCAGGGAATACCAGATTATGACCCAGGAAGAGCTTGTCAGCGTGGATCAGATCAAGCGGCTGGTAGTCAAAACGGTAGGCATTGGTTCCTCCGGCCTGGTTACGGCAAACCGTTCCCAGGTGGTGCGCCTTGAGGATATTGCCGACGTGGCTCTGGGTTACAACGACAACGCGGCACGGGTCTACGTGAACGGCCAGAGCGGGGTTTACATCCAGGTGACCAGCGAAAGCGACAGCAACCAGGTAAAGGTATCGGATCGGGTACGGGCCGCCCTGGCGGAGATCAACGCCGATCTGCCCCGGGGCATCACCCTGGAGATTCTGTCGGACAACACTTCCATGATCAGGGCCACCCTTAACCAGGTATATGCCAACGCCCTCCAGGGCGCCCTTCTGGCTATGCTGATACTCCTCTTCTTCCTGCGGAACATCAAAGGAACCCTTATCATCGGCCTGACTATACCCATATCGATCCTCCTTACCCTCATGTTTATGGCGGTCTTCGGTTTTACCCTGAACCTTCTTACCATGACCGGTCTTATCATGGGCCTGGGGATGACCGTGGACGGTTCCATCGTAATTCTGGAAAATGTCCACAGTTACCGCGAGCGGGGCGCGAAGCCGGATATCGCGGCGATCCTGGGGAGCCGGGAGATGCTCCGGGCGATTGTCGCCTCCTCAACCACCACCATCTGCGTGTTTATCCCCCTGATCATCTACAAAAACGATCTCCGGGAAATGGGCCAGCTTTTTAGCGATCTTATCTTTACGGTGGTGATAAGCCTTATCTGCTCCCTGCTGGTGGCTATTAGCCTGGTTCCCAGCCTCTGCGGCTCAATCCTTAAACTCAATACCCGCAAGCAGAAACCCCTGAAAATCCGGGTCTTCCGCTGGGTGGACGACCGGATGGAAGGTTTCTTCCGGGGAATGGAGAACCGGTACCGCCTTGCGCTGGAATACTGTCTTTCCCACCGGTTCCTGGTGGTAAGCCTGGCAATACTGCTCCTTGTTTTTTCCCTTCTCCAGTTCGGCGGGGTGGGGATGAATATGTACATCCGGACCCGTATTGATGACAACGTAAACCTCAACGTGGCCATGCCCCAGGGTACCGCCGTCGACGTTACCGAAGCGGTGCTGTTCGATATTGAGGAGCTTATCAAGCGGGAAGTACAGGGCTACAGCAGCGTTATCCTTACCGCCCGGCGGACCGGGACCAACCAGGGTTCCATCCAGATTATCCTGCCCGAACCGGCCATGCAGATCGATACCCCCGAGTCGATTATCAGGAAACTTACCCCCTATACCAGCGCTGTTCCCGGCGCCCGGGTAAGCTTCCGGGCCGGCCGGACCATGGGAAATACTTCCGCCGTGGAAATGGCCATAAGCTCCCGGAGCTACGATGCCATCATGGACACCGCCGGGGAGATCCAGACCATTATGACCCGCTACCTTCCGGAAATCGAAAATCCCGTCATCAATATTGACGAGGGCGCGCCGCAGTTGATCGTGGAGATTGACCGGGAACGGGCCGCCTCCCTGGGCGTGTCCCTTTCCTCCATCGCCAGCGAGGTCCGTAGCGCCATGAACGGCTATACCGCCACTACCATGAGCCGGGGGGATCGGCTGATGGATGTCAACGTGATGCTCCGGGATTCCGATCGGGAGGGACTCCCGAATCTGGACGCGGTGTTCGTGTTGAGCCGCTCGGGGGCGAGGATTTCCCTTTCCAACGTGGCCCGGATAGTCGAGAACCGGGCGCCTTCTTCCATACGGCGGGAGAAGCAGGAACGGGTTATCCGGATAACCGGGAATCTTCCCCCGGGAATCGCCGCCACCGATATGCAGCGCCGGCTGGAAAACACGGTGAAACAGTACCTGGTAACCAGGGAGGATGTGACGGTTCGGTATCTGGGGGAAGCCCAGGAGATAGAAACCTATTTCTGGCGCTTCGTGTTCATCGTCGCCGCCGCGGTGTTTCTTGTATTCGGCCTCATGGCAAGCCAGTTTGAATCTTTCGTGGATCCTTTGATCATCTTCTTCTCCATCCCCCTCCTCTTTATCGGGGTTATCTGGATATACAAGTTTACCGGCCAGGCCATGTCTATGTTCTCCGTGGTAGGCATTGTCGCCCTGGTAGGGGTAGTGGTGAATAACGGGATCGTTCTGGTGGACTACACCAACACCCTCCGGGCCCGGGGTATGAAAGTGAGGGACGCCTGCCTGGAGGCGGGCAGGAACCGCCTGCGGCCCATCCTGATGACCAGCCTTACCACGATCCGTGGGATGTTCCCCATCGCCTTTTTCCCCGGCGTCGGGGCGGATACCATCCAGCCCATCGGCAAGACTTTTGTGGGGGGTCTTACGGTAAGCTCCATTATGACCCTTTTTGTTACCCCGGTGATGTACTCCATCCTGAACAGCCGGCACGACAGGAAGCGGGAAAAAGCGGAGGCCCAAGGGCAAACCGGGTTCATGGAAAGGGGGGAAACCCTGCAGCTTGCCGCCGGGGGGAAGTAGTTTCGGGCTGTGGACTAAGGAGGCTTCTTTACGGTATAATAAAATCTAATGACTAAGGCGAAGAGCTTTCAGGTAAATCAAAAAATAGTCTACCCCAGTCAGGGGGTGGGGATTATTACTTCCATCGAGGAAAAGATATTTAAAAGCGAGAAAATCCCCTACTACGTTATCTATCTTGAAGTTTCGGATATGACCATCATGGTTCCGGTGGAAAAGGCCGAGGGACTGGGGATACGTCCCATCGTTCCCAAGGATGAGGCGCAGAAGGCCCTGGATCTGATCGGCGAGGATTACGATCCCATCCCCTCGGACTGGAAGCTCCGGTATCAGATGAATCTCGATCTGCTCAAGAAGGGCAGCGTTTCCGATATCGCCATGATCGTCCGTTCCCTCTACCACCGCAGCAAGGTTAAAGAACTGCCTATTTTAGAGCGGAAGCTCTACGATTCGGCCCTTAAGCTGCTGGAAGATGAAATCTCCTATTCCCTGCGAAAGAACCGGGAAGAGGTGGAGAATCTGATCTTTACCCGCCTGGAATCCAAATAGCTTTTTATGGAAACCCGTCCCGGGGGGGCGGTTCCGGACAGATCCGCGTCCCCTTTCGCCGTAGTTATCGCCGCCGCGGGCTCGTCTTCCCGTATGAGGCCGGAAGGGGAGCCTCCTTCCAAGAAGGAATATCTGCCCCTGGGCGGGGGTTTTTTGGATAATCAGGGGAAGCCCCTTACCGTGCTGGGCGCCTCGGTTCTTGCCTTTGCCGTTTTTCCCCGGATAGAGACCATCGCCATTGCCGTGCCTGCCCAGGGAGAGCTTGAGGCCCGGAAAGCCCTGCCGGACTATCTTCTCTCTCTCCGGGAAGGGGAGGAACCGGAGAAGCCCCGGCCCCGGATCCTCTTTGTCCCCGGCGGCTTAAGCCGGCGCTTGTCGGTTCATCACGCCCTTTCCTTTCTGGCGGCCTATAAGCCCGGTCTGGCCCTTATCCATGACGGCGCCCGGCCCTGGGTCAGCGCGTCCCTTATTTCCACGGTAATCCGGCAAACCCTTACATACGGCGCGGCTATCCCCCTGCTTCCCCTGGTGGAGACCCCCAAGGAGGTCGACGGGGAAGGTTTTATCCTGCGACATCTCCGCCGGGCAGGTACCGGGACCGCCCAGACGCCCCAGGGTTTTTTATTTCCGGAGATCCTGC
The DNA here is from genome assembly GCA_031288815.1 of Treponema sp. Next base: position 2,396 of record JAITQR010000220.1, on the reverse strand, counting down.
GGGCCCACGAAAAGGCGGCCGAAAAGGAGCTGGCCGGGGGTCGGGAATACACCGATGACGCGGAGGTGTGGGGCGAGTTCTACGGCCCCGTGGCGACCGTGCCGGGGGAGATCGGAAACAGGAAGATCACCTTTCCGGGGGATCTGGGCCGGGATATTCCCGCCCGGGGCTCGTCTTGATACGGGTTGGTCTGGGGCGGGATCTCCACCGGCTGGTTCCGGGCCGGCCCTTTCTCCTGGCCGGGGTGGACTTGGAGGCGGATTTCGGGGAACTGGGTCATTCGGACGGCGACGTGCTGGCCCACGCCGTGGCCGACGCCCTGCTCGGGGCCGCCGCCCTGGGGGACATAGGCGCCCTTTTCCCCCCGAGCGAGGTCCGCTGGAAAGACGCGGATTCCATGGCCCTGCTTCGGGCCGCCTTCGGCCTGGTGAAGGGGGAAGGCTGGCGTCTTGTCAACCTTGACTGCGTGGTCTGCTGCGAGAAACCCCGGCTGCTCCCCTACCGGGACAGGATACGCCGGGCCCTGGCCGGCTCCCTGGAAGCCCCGGTGGAGGCGGTTTTTGTAAAGGGTAAAACCGGCGAGGGCCTCGGGCCGGTGGGCGAGGGGATCGCCGTGGAAGCCGAGGCGGTCTGTCTTTTGGAGCGGGTATGAAAGAGGATGAAGCCCCCTCCCCGGGGAGCAGGGGAATCGAAGGCCCGGTGGAATGGGATCGGATCAACGCCGCCCTGAACCACTGGCGGGAGACCTACCGGGAGGATCGGGCTGAGGAGGGTAAGCCGATCCGCAAAGATCCCTCGGTAACTACCGTGGCGGAACGCTACACCCGGGATCCCTGGGCGGTGCTGGTCTCCACCATCCTGAGCCTCCGTACCAAGGACGAGGTGACTATCGAAGCTTCCGCCCGGCTTTTGGCCAGGGCCCCCGGCCCGGAGGAACTCAACCGTCTGCGGGTGGAGACCGTGGCGAAGCTGGCCTATCCCGCCGGCTTTTACCGTACCAAGGCGGCGAATCTCAAAAAAATCGCCCATATCCTGCTTGAAAAATACGGAGGCCGGGTTCCTCCGGACATGGACGAACTCCTCGCCCTGCCGGGGGTGGGACGGAAAACCGCGAACCTGGTGCTGACCGAAGCCTTCGATCTGCCGGGGATCTGCGTGGATGTCCATGTCCACCGGATCTGCAACCGGGGCGGCTGGGTGGAAACAAAAACCCCCCAGGAGACCGAAATGGCCCTGCGAGCCTCCCTGCCCCAGAGGTACTGGAAGGGGATCAACTCCCTCCTGGTGCTATACGGCCAGAACCTCTGCCGTCCCGTGAGTCCTTTTTGCTCCCGCTGTGTGATTACCGGCTATTGCCGGCGCAGGGGGGTGGAACGGAGCCGTTAGCGGCCCGTGGCAAGCGGATTTTTACGCCACCTGCGCCGCAAAAATCCCGATCTGTGCCCGGCATGCGCGCAGCTTCGGTTTGATCAATAACAATCAATCGATCGGACAGACGGACGGGGTTTACAGGGCAAAAATCGCCTCTCCGGCGATTTTTTGTGGTTTCACGCGCGAAGCGCGGCTAAGCCCGGACACTGTCAGCAAAAGCGTGACATCTCAGGTAAAAATCTAACCGGAGCATAACCGGAGCGATAACTTGACAGCCCTTGGCGCTTATGCTAGATTTTTATCTCAATTCTGTCTGATGGCGGCAGAGTCATAGGTCGGGCAATAGCGCAGTTGGTTTAGCGTACAAGTCTGGGGGACTTGGGGTCCCCGGTTCAAATCCGGGTTGCCCGACTTATAATTCTGTATGCCGAAAACGCCGGATTTGAAGCGTAGCGCCCGCCGACCAGGGGGAGGGAAAGCCGCCAGGGAGGGCGGCGTCAGGGCGCGGAGCCGGGCCAAAGGGAGCGAACAGGAAGTTTGCGACCGGCGGCCAAATCCGCTTGCCCGACTTATAATTCTGTATGCCGAAAACGCCGGATTTGAAGCGTAGCGCCCGCCGACCAGAGGGAGGGAATAAAACAGACCGGCGCATAATAGCTCTTGCCCTATACGCCGGAATGATTCCTTATTCTACCCAGCCCCTGAGTTTTTCGTGGGCGGTCTTGAGTTCCCCGATTATCCCGATATGCTGGGGGCATTTCTTTTCACAGGCCCCGCAGGCCGCACAGAGAGAGGCGTCCGAATTGCCCCTGGTCTGGAACATATAGCTCCGCCTGGCAGGCTCGAAGGTGCCGAACATGATCCCCTCGTTGTACCGGGTAAACACCCCGGGAATATTGACCCCCTTGGGGCAGGGCAGACAATACTCGCAGGCGGTACAGGGAATGGCTTTGAGGGACAGGTACGTTTCCCTTACCCGGGCGATAAGTTTCTTTTCCCCGTCGTCGAGGCAGCCGGGAACCGCG
>JAITQR010000211.1 GCA_031288815.1 Treponema sp. | reverse complement strand
TTCGATTACATCAAGTTCGAGATAGAACGGCTCTGCCGGGATTACCCCGCCTCGGAAGGCGCGGAAAGGGAACGGATAGCCGCGGAGGTAAACGCCCTGAGGCTGGATCTGGGAAAGCTCCAGCGGGCGGAACGGCGGGACGTGCTGCGCCAGAGCCTTTACGGGGACGAGTTTCCCGTGCCCTGCCTGTTCAATTCCGGTTCGGCCATCGGGAAAAAGGGGATCAACGCCATAGAGCTGGACGGGGAGCAGGTCTCCCTGGTGTACTGGTTTACCGAAGGCCTGGGAAAGAAATTTATCAGCCGGGGTTCCTACGAGGTGGAGGGGATCCCCGGAACCCTCTACCGCCGGGCGGTACTGAACCGGGATCGGCTGGAATACGTCAAATCCCGGATAGAGCTTCTGGGGAGAAAAGTGTAGGGGCCCGGGATCTATTATGATGAATATCCTCTACCAGCTTGTTGTTTTTCCCCCGGCCCTGCTGATCGAGATGGCCTTTCTGTTTGTGTACCGGGTGTTTGACAATACCGGCGTTGCGATTCTGGGGGTCAGCGGGGCGCTTTGTGTTCTCACCCTGCCCCTGTACCTTGCGGCGGAGAAACACGAGGAGGCGGAACGGAACCTGCAAAAGCGGCTTAAACCCAAGCTTGATAAAATAAAAGCCGTATTCCGCGGGGACGAGCGGTATATGGTACTCTCCGCCTATTACCGGCAGAACCACTACCATCCGGTTTACGCCATGCGGAGCAGCCTGAGTCTGCTTATCCAGGTTCCCTTTTTTATCGCCGCCTATTCGTTTCTCTCCCGTTTGGAGATCCTGCGGGGAGAATCGTTCCTCTTTATCGGGGATCTCTACGAGCCGGACCGGCTTATCCCCCTCCGGGGAGGGGTAAACCTGCTTCCCATTCTGATGACCCTTATCAACTGCGCCGCCTCCCTGGTTTATACCAAAGGGCTGGGACTCAAGGACAAAATACAGCTTTACGGCATGGCGGGGATCTTCCTGCTGCTCCTCTACAATTCCCCCTCGGGGCTGGTGCTTTACTGGACCGCCAACAATGTTTTTTCCCTGATAAAAAACATCCTGGCCCGGACGAAGAAATCCGCCCTGATCGTTTCCGTTCTTTCCTGCGGGGCCGCCGCCTTTGTCGGGGTCTTTGTTCTGTTTTTCCACTCCGGGGCCCCCTCCAAGCGCGTAGCGGTTTTTGCCCTTTCCGCCGCCGTTTTTGTTCCTATGTTCAGATCCCTGCTTTTGCGGCGTCCTTGCCCGGCGGGGCTTCAAATTCAAACCCCTTCCGGTTCGGATCGGCGTTCCGGGCTCATACAAGCCCGGCCAGGATGGGTGGACGGGGACCTTGCTCCCGGAACTTTTTTTCTGTCCGCAGGAATACTGTTTCTGCTTGCCGGACTCGTGATACCTGCGGGGCTTATCGCCTCCTCTACCGCCGATTTTTCATTTATCGAGGCCCATGAATCACCATTTCACTTTATAGCCGTTGTTTTTGCCCAAGCCGCGGGGCTGTTCCTTTTTTGGCCCGCCGTCGTTTATTTTTTCTGTTCTTCCCGTGGAAGAAGGCTTTGTTCTTTTGTGATAGTCCTGCTCTCTGGCCTTGCCCTGACGGATGTCTTTGTTTTCCCTGGGAATTACGGGTTTCTTACGGTTACGCTGAGCTTTTTCGGCGCCTTGGAGGCGATGTACGATAGGCCCGCGATCCTTTTGAATCTGGGAACCCTGCTTCTTGTCCTGGGGGCCCTGGTCTTGGCTCTCAAATTTTCGAGAAAGCAAATTTTCAATTCTCTCCAGCTTATCACCGTGGCGGCCTTACTGGGTCAGGGGATACTCAGTATCGGCGGTATCCATCGGGAATTTAAGCTGCTCAAGGAGGCCAGGGCCACGGCAGGGGAAACGGAATCGATAAATCCCGTGTACCATTTATCGAAAACCGGAAAGAACGTGATCCTTGTCATTCTTGACCGGGCGATAAGCGCCTATGTTCCGGAGATATTCCGGGAGAATCCGGCGCTGTACTCCCGGTTCAGCGGTTTTACCTGGTACCCCAACTGTGTGTCCTTCGGCGCTTGGACAACTCCCGGCGGCCCGCCGATCCTTGGTGGTTACGAGTACACTCCGGAGGAGATAAACAGGCGGCCCGACGTGCCGTGGGTTACGAAGGTAAACGACGCCTTTTTTGTGCAGCCCCGGATTTTCGCCGACGCGGGATTTTCCGTAACCGTGACGGATTATTTTTTCGACAGCCCGACGGAGAACGGCGAATTCTGGGAACGGCTAAAAACCGCCCCCTATATGACTTTTGAAAAGCTTGACGGCAGGTATACCGCCCGGTGGCTCCTCCGGCATCCGGAAGTAAAACTGCTTTCCATAACGGATCTGCTTGAAAAAAACCTGGTATGTTTCTCGTTTTTCAGGATAAACCCGATTCTGCTCCGGCCCCTTATCTATGATAACGGCTATTACCTTGCGACCGATAACCTGGAGAATAAAATCGACAGCCGAAGGAAACAGGACAATAAACTCGCTATCCGGACCGTCGATCACTACGCCGCTCTGGATTTTCTGCCCCTTCTTACGGACTTTGAGCCGGCCAGGGCCGACACCTTTACGGTTATTTACAACCAGCTTCCCCACGAAGCCGCGTATCTGCAAGTTCCCGGTTATGCTCCCGCCGCGGAACCGGACGGCAGGGGAAGCGGCCCCTTTGCCCAGGAGAAAGAATTTCATGCAAATACCGCGGCCTTGCTGCTGCTGGGGAAATGGTTTGATTTCCTCAAGGAAAACGGGGTCTATGACAATAGCCGTATCATCGTGGTGTCGGATCATGGGGATAACTTACAGAGTCCTTTTCCCGGAAACATCGTCCTTCCCAAGGGTATGCGGGTGGAAAATTACAATCCCCTGCTGCTCTTCAAGGATTTTGGCGCCATGAAAGAAGGGGGGCTATGGCAAGACAATCGTTTTATGACCAATGCCGACGTCCTTTTTCTGAACCTTTCGGGCATCGTTGGGAAGGCGGTGAACCCCTTTACCGGGTCCCTTTTGCTCCAGCGGAAGGAAGGGGGAGTTGCCATAACTACCGCCGGCTCCTGGATGCCCAAGTATGTCCTGGACAGCGGCAGGAACGACTGGCTGCGGGTGCGCGACAACATATTTGATCCGGCCAACTGGGAAGAGGTGGAGAGGTAAGCCTTCCGCGCGCTTAGGCTGTCCCCAAAACCCGGGCGCAGATCTCCGTATCCTCCCGGATCTGGTTCTTGTACTTCTGGAAGGCCCCGATGAGAACAATGTCGTTGGGTTTGATGTTGCCGTAGACTTCCCGCATGGATTTCTCCACCAGGCCGGGGATCTCTTCCTCGCTGTGGCCGTAGAACAGCTGGCCCCCCGCGAAGATCTTGAATACGATGCAGGGTTTCCCGACCTGCCGGATCACCGGGAACATGTCCCAGCGATCCTCCAGGCGGAAGACGATGGTTTTTTCCTTCCCTGTAAGGAAGGTGCTCTCTTCTTTTTCGTATTTCCGGGAATTCTGGAGGCAGACCATGTAGAAGTCCAGGCCCCAGTTTTCCTCCTCCGCCCGCTTCAAAATCCCGGGCACATGGGTCGCCAGTCCGGTGGGTATGCCCATACCTTTCAGCCGCCTGATCCGCTCTTTTAAAAATTCTTCTTTGCCCTCTTCCAGCCAGATGTCCGCCGTAGTCCCCTGGTGGTAGACCGCCAGGGGCCCAAGCTTCCCCATTTGCACGACGCTCACGTCCAGGTCTATGGGCGGATAGGTCTGGAACATGATGTGCATCTTGCCCCCCTCGTTTTTGTACTGCCGGATCACCCGGAGCAGGAAAGGGTCCGCCACCGCCATATAGGTGTTTATGCCGCAGCTTTCCGCCTCAAAGAGGGCCTGGACGCACCTATCGGCGGTCCAGTAATCCACCAATTCCGAACTGAGGTACATTTTAGGGATATAGGAAAGCCCCTCCATGGAATTATCCCCAATGATAAGCCGGGTAACCGGAGTCCCAAAAAAATCAACCTTAGGCAGCATACATTCCTCCCGCGAACCTTATGTTACAATTCCGGCTCCGCCGCTTCCGTCATCCTGGTATACGATAAATTCCCTTAAGGAGAGGGAAACATTCCGGCCCTCCCTCAGATCGTCGTAACTGAAACTGTCGGCAATTACCCGGACGGTTTTCCCGTTTATATCCACCCGGCAGTCGTTTACGTCGCCCAGGTAGAACTGGCTCATCAATCTCCCCTCAAGGCGGCTTTCCCCGGGGCGGGTTTCGCCGGAAACAGGGACACCGGTCCCGCCTTTCGGGGAAACTATGCCGATGTTTTCCGGACGGACGGCGACAATAACTTTGCCGTCCAGGGGGCCCTGGTAGGGGATGGACTGGCCCATGCCGCTGAGTTCTATACGGCCCTCCTTTGCCTCCCCCGGAAGAAAATTGACCTTTCCCACAAAATCGGCCACAAACTGGTTCACCGGCCGCCGGTATATCTCGGTAGGGCCTCCCACCTGCTGGACGATCCCCCTGTAAATAACAAAGATCCTGTCCGACATGGCCATGGCTTCGGTTTGGTCGTGGGTTACGTATACTACCGTGATCCCCAGTTCCCGCTGGATCTCTTTTATTTCAAAACGCATGCTCTCCCGCAGTTTGGCGTCCAGGTTTGAAAGGGGCTCGTCCAGCAGCAGAACCCGCGGCTCCGCTACCAGCGCCCTGCCCAGGGCCACCCGTTGCTGCTGTCCGCCGGACAACTGGGAGGGAACGCGGTCCGCGTATTGGCTTAAATGGACTTTCCCCAAAATCCATTCAACCTTTTCCCTGATCTTTGCCTTGGGCATCCGGACGATTTTTAAGGGGTAGGCGATGTTCTCAAAAACCGTCATGTGCGGCCAGACCGCGTAGGACTGGAACACCATGCCGATGTTCCGCTTCTCCGGGGGAACAAAAATCTTGTCCGAGTTGACAACCGTTTCGTCGATGCGTATCTCTCCGGTACTTGGTTTTTCAAAACCGGCAATCATTCTGAGCATGGTTGTTTTCCCGCAGCCCGAAGGCCCCAACAGGGTGACAAATTCCTTGTCGTTAAAGACATCGGAGAATTCATCAAGCAGGAGATAGCCGTCGCTGAAACGCCGGGTTATTTTATCAATAGTAATGACAGACATGAATCCTCCTAGATAGAGAAGTCCCCTCCCGTTAGTTTGTTGAGCAGCCAGTTCACCCCGATAACCATAAACAGAATCGCCGTAGCCAGGGCCGACGCGGTATGCTGGCTGTGGTAGGTCTGGTAGGTAAAGAGTTCGTAACCCAGGGTCTTGGTATTGGTTGAATAGAGCAGGATGGACATGGTCAGCTCGTAGAACGAAGGCATAAAGATGAGGAACCAGCCCGCCACCACCGAAGGCCCGATAAGGGGGATCGTGATATCCTTGAAAACTTTAATCCAGCCGGCTCCCGAAATTTGGGACGCCTCTTCCAGCGAGGGATGGATCTGGCTCATGGCGGATACCACCGTCCGCATACCCATAAGCAGGTATTTGATCATGTAGGCGATGATCATGATAGTTAAGGTATTGTAAATATTGATCCCGAAACGGCCGGACATGGTCATGATAAGGGCAAGGGCGATAACCACGCTGGGCGTGCCGCTTCCCACGGTGATAAGAAAATCGGGGATGCGCCGGCCTTTGGTATTGGTACGCATAAGAAGGTAGGCCATAACGCAGGAAACAATTATCCCGAAGCTCGCCGCGGCGGAAGCGGAAACCAGGCTGTTCCACGCGGAGGAAAGGATGGCTTTCCGGGTAAAGATCCGTTCCCAGTAGCGGAACGTGATATTGCCGGGGCCGATGGGATTGCCCAGGTTTACCATGAGCGAAGTCGCCGCCACGGTAAGGAAGGGCAGAATTACGATGATAAAAGCAAAGACACAAACGCCGAAGGTAATGGGAAGCCGCCACCGGCCAAGATCGACGATGTTGGGTTTTACCGATTTGCCCGAAACGGTGATGTACTGTTTTTTTCCTACCACAAAGGTGGAAATATAGAGCACCAGGTTCGCGATTACCATAAGAAACACCGCGAGGGTGGTGGCGTCGGTCAGGCCTTCCTGGGAGCCGATGTACACGAAGTCGATGATCCGGGTTGTTACCGTATGGACCTGGCCCGGAGCCCCGATAATCGAGGGGATACCGTAACAGGAAGCGGCGGACACAAAGACCAGCAGGGCGGCGGCGACTATGCTGGGCGCCATCATGGGCATGGTAATGGTCAGCAAGGTTTTGATTGGAGAGGCCCCTGAAATACGGGAGGCTTCTTCCAGGGAGGGGTCCATTTTTTCCATTGCTCGGGAAATGGTGATAAACGCGTAGGGGTAGTAAAAGGTGGTGAGCACCCAGATAAGGCCCCCCAGGGTGTAGATATCAAAGGGAGCCTTGCCCAGGCGGAACAGCCCCATAAGGACCATGTTGAGGTTTCCCACGGTGGGGTTAAGAAGCCTGAGCCATGCCATGGCCCCTACATAGGGGGGAACCATATAGGTCATCACGAAGAGGGTACGGAAGAACTTCTTGCCGTAAAGATTGGTCCTCCCCACCAGCCAGGCCAGGGGAAAGGCGATCAGAACCCCGAAAATCATGGAGAACCCCGCGCTGATCACCGTATTTTTAAGGGCGTCCCAGTTCAAGGGGTAAGAATAGACCCGTTTAAACGCGTCCAGGGAAAGGCCGCCGGTGGAGAACAATGCCCTGAAGATCAGGTACAGCAGCGGAAAAACCTGGAAAACCAGCATAAACAGCGCAATCCCGCCGATTACCACCCATTTAATGTCAAAATAGAACCTTGGCTGCTGTTTCAGTATAAGCGCGTTGCCGGACATCTTTCTCCTCTGCCCTCTCCCGTTTTCGGCTGTTTTTCACCGGGTTTTCCCCGGGTCTCTAAACCCCCGGCGGGGTTTAGAAGATCCCTTATTTCTTGGTTACATATTCCTCAAACCTGGTCCTGATCTCTTCCCTCTGGCGGTATACGTTTTCCCAGTTTACCGGGATCTGGTTTGCCATAATCCGGGTGGTGGGAATGCCGTCGTAGGGCAGTGTGGGGAAATCCTTAACCGGGGAATGCATCCAGCCTTTGACGATATTCTCCTGGCCCTCGTCGGAGAGGAGCCAGTCGGTAAGCGCTTCGGCAAGCTTGGTGTTCTTGTTGGCGCTCCACTTTTCGGCAATGCTCATAACGGTTGAGGGGATGATAATGGTACCGTCGGTGGGGTAGATAACCTCCAGTTTGGAATCGTCCTCTTCCCGGACTTTCAGGATGGACTCTTCCAGGATCATGATTACCTTACACTCGCCGGTTTGGAGTTTGGTCAAAGCCACCGAGCCCGATTCGACCTTTACCCCCTGGTTGCCCAGGGCCTGGAAGTACTCGTATCCGTACTTGTCCCGCAAAGCGGTAACCGCCGCCATGGTGGTTCCCGAAGTGAGGGGGTTCCCCATGGAGATAAGGCCCTTGACGCTGGAATCGAAGGCAAAGTCCCGCAGGGAATTGGGGATGCTGTTCTTGGCCACTTTTTCCGGGTTGTACGCCAGCACCATGTTGCAGATCCGCACCGGGTACCAGTACCCTTCCTTGTCGTAGTCAAAGGCAAGGCGGCTCGCCAGGGAAGTGACGTAGGGGTGGAGCATGCCCTTTTCTTTGAGTTCCAGCGAGTAGGAAGGTTCGGCGACCAGGAGAAGGTCGCAGCCGAGTTTCCCCGCGTCAATCTCCGCGGCGATTTTTGCCTGCAGCGCCCCGGTTCCGCCATAGAAAAATTCAATGTCCGCCTTGGGGAATTTTTTCTCCAGGGCCTTATCCAGGGCTTCGATGACATCCTCGTAGATGGAAGTGTAGATCACCAGTTTCCCTGAAACATCCGCCGCCCCGCTTGACGGCGAAGCCGGCGAGGCCTGTTTGCCCCCTCCCGCAAAGATCGGGTTCCCCAGCGCCAGGACAAGCGCCAGGACGGCAATAACCCGCAACCGGTTCCTCATGTTACCCATAGATCCTCCTCATTATGAGTAAATTTCGACGTGTTTTCAAAATCCACCGCTTTGAAAACACCCTCCGTAAAGTCTTCTTAGTCAAAATATTCACGGGTAAATGAGAAGGTGTCAAGTCAGGTCAAGCAAAAAATGACGGCAAACAGAGCTGTTCGGAAGCTTCCATAATGTGATCCCCTTTGCTTCCCGGCCAGCCGGCAGTCCGGGCCGGCCCTGAAACCGGGATCCCGGGCCGCGGCCCGCTGAACTTTGCACATTGAAGCCCGGTAAAGTATAGTGTATTGTATCAGAAAAGATAAAAACCAAGGAGCATTTATGAAGAAGTACGTATGCACCGCCTGCGGCTATATTTACGATCCCGCCAAGGGAGACCCGGACGGGGGCATAAAGCCCGGAACCGCCTTCGAGGACATTCCCGACGGCTGGACCTGCCCTCTCTGCGGGGTGGGGAAAGATTCCTTCTCCCTTGCCGATTAAGTTAAGGAGAACAGGGTGCTTTCCCGGGAAGATTTTGTTTTTACCATCGGCTACGACGGCCCCGCCGCAGTGGTGGACCGGCAGGCCAAGAAGCGTTACGGCGCCCTCTCTACCAGGGAGCTGGCGGAGAAGGGGTTCTTCCGGGCCGCCTACGCTTCGGCGGTGTATTCCAAAGACCCCGGGGAACTTGCCCTGGTGGTGGAGATATACAACCGCTTTTCCGGGGCCGGTCTTACCGTGTCCTCCTCCCTGGACCGGCTTTTCGGTGTTTTCCCGGTGGAGGTTAAGCGTTTCATCGTACTGTAATCCGTGTCACAGGGCTGCTTGACACTTTTTTCGGCCCTTGATATATTGTTGTTACATTCCCCTGTAGCTCAGCTGGCAGAGCAAGTGGCTGTTAACCACTGGGTCCGTGGTTCGAACCCGCGCGGGGGAGTTTTGGCCGTCCGGAAGGACGGCTTTTTTATGTGCGCCCGGCATGGGAAGTAACTTGGCGGTGAAAGTCCGCTACACGCTTGGTAGTAGGAAGTGTTAGCCAAAGGCAAGGGTGTCCATCGTTAGGTGGAATCTGAAGGAAGCCGGAGGCAAAATCCCGGGCCGACGAACAGAAACCGTATATAAGGCAGAACAGGGCGGATGAGCTTGCCTAACAAAGCGAAGTCCCATGCTACC
>JAITQR010000021.1 GCA_031288815.1 Treponema sp. | reverse complement strand
GGCCGCCCTTGACACCGTTGGCGGTATGGCTTTCCACCAGCCCCCCCTCCTCAAGCTGGAGTATACTGGTGGTGGTTGTTGACTGGGGGATGCCAAGCTCTTTCGCGACCTCGGTTACGTTGTGTTCCCGGTTCTGGAGGAGTTCCAGGATACGTACCCGCACCTCGGAGGCCAGCGCCCGCAGAAGCCGGGAATCCTGATAAGAATCTATCACCAGAGCCTGTTTATCGTTTTGCCGCATTTGCGTATATATATCAAAAAAATTGACAGATAACAAGATCGGACGGTTGCCCAAAACGGGGAACAATTATTTATATATCAAATAATGTGATTTAAAACATTTTTGTTGACATTCAGGTCAGATGATGCTATGATACCCACATGATCTTTCAGATGCTTGGATCGCGCTTCATAAAGAATGGGAAATGAAAAGTCAAACAAAAGGCGATTTTGTCCGGCCGTTTAGCTATGGAGGCATGGGAAAAAAGTGAATATGCGGCCAACTGGGAAAAACCGGCGTCTTGGTGAACTGTAGACAAAACTCAGGAGGCTTATCGATGAACAGAGTAGTTATTAAAACCCGGGAAGGCGATGTCCGAATCAGCCGTCATATCTACGGCCATTTTTCCGAACATCTGGGCCGCTGTATCTACGGCGGATATTGGGTAGGGAATGATCCCGACGCGGCGGCTTCCATACCCAACACCAGGGGTATCAGAGACGATATCGTCAAGGCGTTGAGGCAAATAAAAATTCCCAACCTCCGCTGGCCGGGCGGCTGTTTTGCCGACGAGTACCACTGGAAAGACGGCATAGGCCCCCGGAACGGGCGGCTAAAGATGATCAACACCCACTGGGGCGGCGTTACGGAAGACAACAGCTTCGGAACCCACGAGTTTCTCGATCTCTGCGAACAGTTGGGCTGCGAGCCCTATATCTGCGGAAACGTGGGAAGCGGCACGGTCCAGGAACTGTCCCAGTGGGTGGAGTACTGCAATTTTGACGGTGTAAGCCCCATGGCGGATCTGCGTAAGACAAACGGCCACGCGGCTCCCTGGAAAGTGAGGTATTGGGGCATAGGCAATGAGAACTGGGGATGCGGCGGGAATATGACGCCGGAATTTTACGCCGACAATTACCGCCGTTACGCCACCTATGCAAAAAAACACGGAGACACCGCCTTGTACAAGATCGCCTGCGGCCCCAATGTGGATAATTACAACTGGACCAGGGTGTTGATGGAAAAAGGGCGGGGAAGAGCGGGCTATTTGTTTGACGGTCTTTCCCTGCACTATTACACCGTCCCCGGAGAACGCCCCGCCAGGGGATCCGCCACGATCTTTACCGAAGATGAATGGCTGGTTACCATGAAAAAATCCTACTTCATGGATGAACTGGCGCGTAAACACGGCGCGATCATGGACGAGTTCGATCCCGGAAAGAAGATCGGGCTTATCGTTGATGAATGGGGAACATGGTACAACGTTGAACCCGGAACCAATCCGGGTTTTCTCTACCAGCAGAATACCCTGCGGGACGCCCTGGTAGCGGCCATACATTTTAACATTTTTAATAATTATGCCGAGCGCGTACACATGGCGAACATCGCCCAGACTATCAATGTCCTCCAGTCGGTGATCCTTACCGAAGGGGCACGGATGATCCTGACCCCGACCTATCATGTCTTTGATATGTATAAGGTGCACCAGGACGCGGTAAAACTGCCGATATATCTGGAAAGCGAGACCTGCTCCGTCGGGTCCGAGTCTATCCCGGTATTGAGCGCCAGCGCTTCCCTGGACAGCGAAAACCGGATCCACGTATCCCTCGCCAACATCGATCCCCGTTCAGAAAAGAAGGCGTCCCTGGACCTGCCGGGATTTTCGCCGGAAAAAGTTACCGGATCTGTCATCACCTCCGAAAAGATGCAGGATTATAACAGCTTTGAAAAGCCCGGCGCGGTAAAGACCGGGGATTTTTCAGGCGCCTCTGTTATAAAGGGTTCCGTGGTTGTCACACTGCCGGCAAAGTCAGTAGTAACCCTGGAGATCGTCTGACGTGAACGGGGAACCCTGCCCGCGCTGCGGGGAAGGCCTGGTAAGTTTTCAGACGGCCGCGGAAATCGCCGCGGCCATTCGTATTGAGCCGTCCCTTAAAGCGGACGAGCGAACCTACCAGGCGCGGCTTGCGGTCTGTATGTCCTGCGCCAGTCTTCGGGAAGGGGTGCTTTGTTCCCGCTGCGGGTGTTTTGTGCTGTTCAGGGCCCGGCCGAAAAACGGCCGCTGTCCGCATCCCCGAGGGGATCGGTGGAAAGAAGGCGTCCGGACTTCGCGGGAGGTCCGGTGATCATGGTATGTAGGAAACCCGGGGCTTTTCCAAAACCAACCGGGTTTTGAAAGAGGCTCAAACATTCAGGAGTTTAACATGAAAGGCAAGCTAACCCTTCACAAGGATTTCACCACCGGCCAGGTGGACAAACGGATATACGGCTCCTTTATCGAGCATCTTGGCCGGGCGGTGTACAAGGGCATTTACGAACCGGGACACCCGGAGGCCGATGAACTGGGTTTCCGGAAAGACGTGATCAACCTGGTGCGGGAACTCAATGTCCCCATAATCCGTTACCCCGGCGGGAATTTCGTGTCCGGTTACAACTGGGAAGACGGGGTAGGCCCCCTGGCGGACCGCCCGGTGCGGCAGGAACTGGCCTGGAAAAGCCGGGAACCAAACACCATCGGTACCAACGAATTCGTCCGGTGGGCCCGGAGGGCGGGATCGGAAGTGATGCTGGCGGTAAACCTGGGCACCCGGGGCCCCGAGGCCGCCCGGAACCTGGTGGAGTACTGTAACTTCCCCAAGGGTACCCGGTGGAGCGATCTCAGAAGGGATCACGGGTACGAGGAACCTCACGGAATAAAACTCTGGTGTCTGGGGAACGAGATGGACGGCCCCTGGCAGATAGGCCACCGTAGCGCCGCGGAGTACGGCAGGGTCGCCGCGGAAGCCGCCAAGGTGATGAAGTGGACCGATCCCTCCATCGAGCTTGTAGCCTGCGGCAGTTCCAACGCCCGGATGCCCAGCTTCGGGGAATGGGAAGCCACGGTGCTGGAACACACCTACGACTATGTGGATTATTGTTCCCTGCACATCTATTTAAA
>JAITQR010000283.1 GCA_031288815.1 Treponema sp. | reverse complement strand
GCCGCCTCAACGGAGCTTGCTTCGGCAGCCGAACTCGTTTCGGCAGATATGTTGGCCCAGGCGGAGCATGATCCGGACGCCCGGGCCCGGGCCCTGGTTCCCCGGATCGGGGAGGGGGGGCGCGGCTTCGCGGAGGAAATTCGGAAGGCCCTGGAACGGCGCCTGCGGGATCTCCCCACCAGGGAAACCGCCCGGGCCTCCCTGGAGGCGGGGGGGCTTATCGTGATCTACCGGGATCGGGCGGAGGCGGTCCGTATCGCCAACGCCATCGCCCCGGAACACCTGGAACTGCAGACCCGGGAGCCGGAAAGCTGGATACCCCTGCTGAAAAATTACGGTTCCCTCTTTATCGGCCCCCTGGCCGCCGAAGCTTTGGGAGATTACTCGGCCGGGATCAACCATACCCTGCCCACATCGGGAAGCGCCCGCTTTACCGGGGGCCTTTCGGTGCGCCACTTCCTCAAAACCGTCACCACCCTCCGCTGCGGCCGGGGGGAAGCCTTCGAGGCGGCCCGGCGGGCGGCGGTTCTTATGGCCGGCGCGGAGGGCCTCGCGGCCCACGGGGAAAGCGCCAGGGTACGGGAGGCGGCTATACTCCGGCCATGAAAGAAATATCGATACTGCCTCCCGACCGTTACGGCTACGATTTTATTGAGAGCCAATACCTGCCCCCCGGCAAAGATGAGTACTGGCTGCGGAACCGGCAGCAGGGGGAACTTCTGGCCGCGCAAAAACGTTCCCCCGCCCTGTGGAGAAAACTGAGAGCCCACGAGATAGAGATCCTGGTGAAGAACGAAAACTTCTGTTCCGACTGGAACAATTTTTTTGTCTCCGATCCCTTTGAACCGGCGCTCATTAAAAATTCGAATTTTTACGGCCTTATCCGGCTGGGCAAGCTCCGGGATCTGCTCCTGAAACACCACGATTTCTGCGTTCCCGCGGGGATACGGAACAGCACGATCATCTCCTGCGATATCGGGGACGACATGGCAATCCAGGACTGCGCCTATATTTCCCACTACATCATAGGAGACCAGGTTATCCTCTCCCGGATAGACGAGATGCAGACCACCAACCACGCCAAGTTTGGCAACGGGGTTCTGAAAGAGGGGGAAAGCGAGGACCTGCGGATCTGGATCGACGTGATGAATGAGGCGGGGGGGCGTTCCGTTCTGCCCTTCGCCGATATGATCCCCGCCGACGCCTTCCTCTGGGCCGCCTACCGGGACGACACGGGTTTGACCGGGCGGCTCAAGGACATTACCCAGGAAAGCTACGGGGGAAAGCGGGGGGCCTACGGGCTTATCGGTTCCGGGACGGTGATAAAAAGCTGCGCGGTTCTCAAGGATCTGGCGGTGGGGGAATGCGCCTACATCAAGGGAGCCCACAAGCTCAAAAACCTGAGCATCCTCTCTTCCCAGGAGGAACCCAGCCAGATTGGCGAGGGGGTAGAGATGGTAAACGGTATCGTCGGTTACGGCTGCCACTCCTTCTACGGTTCCAAGGCGGTACGTTTCGTCATGGGCCGGAACTGCAACCTGAAGTACGGGGCCCGGCTTATCCATTCGGTGCTGGGAGACAACTCCACGGTCTCCTGCTGCGAGATCCTCAACAACCTTATCTTCCCGGTTCACGAACAGCATCATAACAACTCGTTCCTTATCGCCAGCCTTGTCCAGGGGATGAGCAACATGGCCGCCGGGGCCACCATCGGGAGCAACCACAATTCCCGGGCCAACGACGGGGAGATCCGGGCGGGCAGGGGTTTCTGGCCGGGGCTTTCGGTTACCTTGAAACACTCAAGCCGCTTTGCCAGTTTTGTGCTTATCGTCAAAGGAAACTACCCCCACGAACTCAACATCAGCTTCCCCTTCTCCCTGGTGAACAACAACATCCATAAAAACCGCCTGGAACTTATGCCCGCCTATTTCTGGCTCCACAACCTCTACGCCCTGGAACGGAATTCCGCCAAGGTTACGGATCGGGACCGGCGGAAGATCAAGATCCAGCATATCGAAAGCGACTACCTCGCCCCGGACACGGCGGAGGAGATATGCGCCGCCCTGCCCCTTCTGGAACGATGGATAAGCGGCGCGGGCCTTTCCCCCGAAGAGGGCGGATCGGCCGAGGTAAGGGAAATCCCCGCCCAGGTCCTTGAGCGGGGCAGACGGAAAACGTTTATCCTCAAACCCCTGAAGGCCCGGGCCGCCTACCGGCAGATGCTCCATTTCTACGCCCTTAAGACCATGGCCGGCTGGCTGGGGGATCATCCGGATCTAAGCTTTACCGCCTTTCGGGACGGGATGGAGGCGGATACAACGGATCGGGTCCGGGACTGGGTGAATATGGGCGGCCAGATCGTCCCGGCTTTCCGGGTGGACGAGCTGCGGAAGCGGATCAGGGAGGGGGAGATCCGGAACTGGGAGGAGATCCACCGGGTCTACGACGAGTGGGCCGGCCAATACCCCGCCGACCGTCTCCGCCACGCCTGGCTTATCTATCGCCGGTTTTTGGGCAAGGGAAGGGCCGGGAAACCCTCCCCGGAGCTTCCGCCGGCCCCGGCGGACTTCGCGGGGGAGCTTGAGATCGCCCTGGAAACCCGCCGCTGGATAGCCGAACAGGTCTACCTTACCCGGGCCAAGGATTACCACGATCCTTTCAGGCGGATAACCTTCCGGAACCGGGAGGAACAGGATCGGATCACCGGCCGTCCCGAGGACAATCCTTTCGTCCTCAAGGCCCGGGAAGACGCGGATGCCTTTGCCGAAACGGTTCGGGGCCTGATCTCCCGGCTTTGAAG
>JAITQR010000169.1 GCA_031288815.1 Treponema sp. | reverse complement strand
CGGGCCACATAGAGGGAATCGCCGAACCGTTCCGCCAGTTGAAGACGGATCCGATCCTGTACTTCCGGTTCCGCCAGGAACATGCTTTTGATGCAACCCCCGAGCCCCGGCGCGGCGATTGCCTCCGGGATGTCGCGGATCTCCGCCCGGATACCCGTGTGCTCCAGGTACATCTCCGCCTCGGGGCCCCAATGTTCCGCGATAAGCCGTTGCCGGGGATCCTGGGGCCTGCCGGGCAGAAACACCTGGTAGTACACCCCCAGGGAACGGGAAAGGCCGGTACAGAATTCCACCGCCTCCAGATCCAGCAGGGTGGCGCTTAAGACCGCCCCACCGGGCATATCCGCCACCAGCGCCCCGTTGAAGTACACCATCGGCCCCCGGGCGTCCATGGCGGCGCGGTACTTTTCCGCGGCCTCCACGGCCCGGCCGGTTACAATAAGCAGCGCCAGTCCCCGCTCCCGGCAGCCCTCCAGGGCCCCCAGGGTCCGTTGGGAAAGGATCTTGCCGGGGTTCAGGACGGTGCCGTCCAGATCCAGGGCCAGAGCCTTTATCAGCGGGGGATTAAGGGATCGTTTCCGCATAACCTAGGGATGATACTTGCTTTTCCCCCTTTTTGTACATCACACGCGTCGGCGGCCCGGCGCCGCCGCGGACTGCAACCGGAACTGTCCGGCAGGGTCAAAATCTAATTAGAGCCCGGCTCCGGCCGAGGGGCCGGGCCTTAAAAGATCCTGTCAGGATTTGACTTGACACTGTCAAGAAATTTATTATTATTTTAGTATGACAAAATACATTGATTTTGTCATGCAAAGGACCCTGTATGAGCATCGAAATTATCGGAACCGGGAAAGCGGTTCCCCCCAACCGGGTAACCAACGACGATCTGGCCCGGCGCATAGATACCAGCGACGAGTGGATCCGGTCTCATACGGGGATTGGGGCCCGGCGTCTGGCCGACCAGTCCACGGCCACCAGCGATCTGGCGGTGGAGGCGGCCCGGGAGGCCTTGGCCATGGCGGCGGGCTGGAAAGAGGGGCCGGGAAGGGACGAGGCGATAGGGGAGGCGGCGGGGACGCTGGATCTTATCGTCCTTGCCACCGCCACGGGGGACTATTACGGCTGCCCCTCCACGGCCTGTGTGATTCAGGACAGGCTGGAGGCCCGGCGGGCCGCGGCGATGGACATTACCGCCGGCTGCAGCGGCTTTGTGTACGGCCTGGAGACCGCCGCGGGGCTTCTTTCGATAGGGGAGACGCGGAAACGGGCGCTGGTTATTGGGGCGGAGACCCTGAGCAAGCTTATCAACTGGAACGACAGGGGTACCTGCGTACTTCTTGGGGACGGCGCGGGGGCGGTGGTGGTGGAAAAGACCGGGGCTCCCGCCACGGGGCCGGGCAGGCGGGGGCTGCTGCGGACGATCCTGGGGGCGGACGGATCGGGGACCGAGAACCTCATTATCCGCCGGGGGGGAAGCCGCAGCCCCTTTAAGGCCGGGGAAACCATCGAAATCCCCACCCATCTGGAAATGAACGGCCAGGCGGTGTACAACTTCGCGGTCAAGGCCTTTACCGATACCTGTACCCGGCTCCTGGAGGAAGAGGGGATAGGCATCGATGACGTGGCCCTGATAGTGCCCCATCAGGCCAATGCCCGGATCGTTCAGGCCGCGGGCAAGCGGCTGGGTATTCAGGAAGAAAAGTTCTTCCTCAACATCCAGGAGTACGCCAATACCTCGGCGGCGTCGATCCCCATTGCCCTGGACGAGCTTAACCGATCCGGGCGGCTGCGAAAGGGAGACCTGATCATGAGCGTAGCCTTCGGCGGCGGCCTCACCTATGGGGGAAATCTTATCGTATGGTAGAAGCGTATGGACTTATCGAATAAACGGCTGGTATTTCTGTTTCCCGGCCAGGGGGCCCAGTACCCCGGCATGGGACTGGATCTGCTTGAAAGCGGAAGCGGTGCGGTAAAGCTCCTCTTCGATACCGCTTCGGATATTACCGGAAGGGACATGGGGGCTCTGCTCCGGGACGCTGACGCGGAAACCCTCAAGCGTACCGATGTATCCCAGCCGGCCATTACCCTGGTGAACCTGGCGGCTGCGGCCTTTCTGGCCGAAAGGGGGATAGTCCCGGCAGTCTGCGCCGGCTTCAGCCTGGGGGAATACGCGGCCCTCCGGATAGCGGGGCTTATATCCCCGGAGGACTGTTTCCGGCTGGTTAAATTCCGGGGAGAGTTGATGCAGGAAGCGGCGGATCGGCTCCGGGACGCTGCCAATGACGCTTCCGGCGGCGCGCCGGGAATGGCCGCCGTGGTGGGCCTTGCCCCGGAGCAGGTGGAATCCCTCATGGCCGGCTGGAAAACCGGGCCGGAGCCGGCGGATCTTTACCCGGCAAACATCAATTCCCCCCGGCAGACCGTGGTCTCGGGAACTGCGGCGGCTCTGGCGGAAGCGGAGGGCCGTTTCAAGGAAGCCGGGGCCAGGCGTTTTATCCGGCTCCCGGTGGCGGGCCCCTTCCACTCCCCCCTGATCTCCGGGGCGGCGGAAAGATTCCGCCCCCTGCTGGAGAAGATCGTCTTCGGCGATCCCCTGATTCCCCTCTACTCCAACGTAACCGGGAAGCGGGTAAGTTCCGGGGAGGAGGCAAAGAGGCTGGCCCTGGCCCAGATCACCAGCCCGGTGCGCTGGCTGGAGGAGGAGAAGGCCCTGAACGGGGCGGGGATCGACGCGGCCCTGGAAACGGGGCCGGGGAAGGTGCTCCAGGGGCTCTGGAAAGATTCGGGGAGCCCGCTCCCCTGTTACCCTGCGGGAACCCGGGGGGATATTGAGGGGCTGGAAAATGCAGGGGGAAGGGAACAATGACAAAAGCAGTATTGGAAAACAAAAAGGCCCTGGTAACCGGGGCCTCCCGGGGTATCGGCAGGGCCATTGCGGATCGCTTTCTCGCGGAGGGAGCGGAACTTTGGGGGCTGGGTACCCGGGCCCCGGATGATCTGGAAGAGCGGATCTCCGCAGCCGGGGGGAAGCTTCACTGGATAAGCGCCGACCTGGGGGATCTTGCCGGGATCGAGGGGATCATCGAGGGAGCCCTCAGGGAAGCGGGGGGCTTTGACATCCTGGTGAACAACGCCGGGCTTACCCGCGACACCCTCTCCTTCAGGATGAGCCTTGAGGACTGGCAGCAGGTGATCGACGTGAACCTGAGCGCGGCCTTTCTCACGGCCCGGACGGTGGCCAGGGACATGATCCGCAGACGGGCGGGTTCCATCATCAACATGGCCAGCGTGGTGGGGCTCCACGGAAACGCCGGGCAGGCGAACTACGCGGCCAGCAAGGCGGGGCTCATCGGGCTTACCAAGAGCCTCGCCAGGGAGACGGCCGGCCGGGGACTGCGGGTAAACGCCATCGCCCCGGGCTTCATCACCTCCGACATGACCAAGGCCATACCGGAGGCGGCAAAGGACGCGATGCTGCAGCTTATACCCCTCAAACGGGCGGGAAGGCCGGAGGACGTGGCGGAGGCGGCTCTCTTTCTCGCTTCCGACGCTGCGGCCTACATCACCGGACAGGTGCTTTCCGTGGACGGGGGGATGTTTATTTGAATAGGGAAAAGAGAAACGGAGGAATGTTATGAGTCGCAAAGTGGTGGTAACCGGCATGGGGGCGGTCTCTCCCATCGGCAATTCGGTTAGCGAATTCAGGGATTCTCTCAAGGCGGGAAAGAGCGGTATCGCTCCTATTACCGCCTTCGACATCGCTGATTTTGACGTGACCATTGCCGGGGAGGTGAAAAATTTCGATCCTGCCCGCTGGATGGAGAAGAAAGACGCCCGCAAGATGTGCCGCTTTACCCAGTTGGCGGTGGCCGCCACATCCGAGGCCCTGGATCAGGCCGGACTGGTGGAAACCGTAGCCGCCCCGGCCGGGGAAGGCAGGGTACGGCGGGTAAAAAGCGATCCCTTCCGCACCGGGATCGTCCTGGGGAACGGCAT
>JAITQR010000104.1 GCA_031288815.1 Treponema sp. | reverse complement strand
GGGTTTTCTGGTCATGTCCCAGGCCCTGGAGGAGGGTTCCCGGAAGCCGCCGGCCTACCTCCTGCTCCCCAAGATGCATCTGGAACGCTCGGTGCTGTTTTTCGACGATCTGCACGAAGGCCGGACGGTAAGGCGGCTTATCCCCCGCTACGAACTGCGCCGGGATTTCGGAGCCCCCGGGCTAAAAGCGGAAGCGCCGGGGGGCTTCGGGGATATTCTGGAACGCTGCGCCCGCCGTCACGGGGAGGACTGGCTTACCCCGCCCCTGCGGGAAGCCTTTCTGGCCCTGTACCGGGAGGGCGGCGGAAGGCTTGAAAAGTGCCGGTGGCAGGGCCGGAAACAAAGCGGCGGACCGGCCTCTCCGCGGATGGCGTCCTTCGGCCTCTACCGGGAGGGGCGTCTTGTGGCGGGGGAATTCGGCGCGGCCCTGGGCGGGGTCTACACCAGCTATTCGGGATATTACGACGAGGACTCGGCCGGCAGCGTACAGCTTGTCCTTACCGGCCGCTGGCTGCGGGACGCGGGCTTCGCCTTCTGGGATCTGGGAATGGATATGCCTTATAAGCGGAACCTGGGGGCGGGGATCATAAGCCGGAAAAAGTTTTTGGAACTATTCCGAAGCGCTCCTATGTGCTAAATTATCGAAATGGACTTTGGACATTATACCGTTGAACCCGGAAAAGGCCTTTCCCTGGGGAGCCTGCCAACCGAGTCGGGGGTAAACTTTGCCCTCTTTTCCCGCCACGCCACCGCGGTCACCCTTATCATCTTCCAGACCGCCGAGCCGGACAGCCCCTTCCAGGAGATTCCCCTTGATCCCAGGCGGAACAAAACCGGCGACATCTGGCACTGCCATATACGGAATCTGCGGGCCGGGGTTTCCTACCTCTACCGGGCGGACGGCCCCTATCTGCCGGAAAAAGGCCAGCGTTTCAATGTCCACAAGACCCTGCTGGACCCCTATGCCAAGGCTTTGAGCCCCCTGGATAACTGGAATCTGATTTCCTGCCTGGGCTACGATCCCCAGGACAACTCCCTGGATCTTTCCTATTCCTGTCTGGACGATATCAGGGATCAGCCCCGCTGCATCGTGGTGGACGACGCCTTTGACTGGCAGGGGGATATCCCCCTCAACTACCCCCTGCGCTTCAGCGTACTCTACGAGACCCACGTGCGGGGCCTCACCAAACACCCCTCCGGCGGCGTGGAACACCCCGGCACTTTCCGGGGGGTTATCGAAAAGATCCCCTACCTCAAGGATCTGGGGATAACCAGCCTGGAGTTTCTGCCCATCCAGGAGTTCAACGAACACGAGCTTTTCGCGGTGAATCCCCGCAGCGGGGAGACCCTGGTAAACTACTGGGGTTATTCCACCGTGGCCTTTTTTGCCCCCAAGGGCTCCTACGCGGCGGACAAATCCCCCGGCGGCCAGGTTAAGGAATTCAAGGAGATGGTGCGGGAACTCCACCGGGCGGGCATCGAGGTGATTCTCGACATCGTTTTCAACCATACCGCCGAGGGGAACGAGCGGGGCCCCACCTTTTCTTTGAGGGGGCTGGACAACACTATCTACTACATGCTTGACGAAAACAGGCGTTACTACAAAAACTATTCGGGCTGCGGCAACACGCTGAACTGCAACCACCCGGTGGTCCGTGGCTTTATTATGGACTGTCTGCGGTACTGGGTAATAGAAATGCATGTGGACGGCTTCCGTTTCGACCTGGGCTCGATCCTGGGGCGGGATCAGCAGGGCAGACTGATGGAAAACCCGCCTATGCTGGAACGGATAGCCGAAGACCCGGTTTTGAGCAACACAAAAATTATCGCCGAAGCCTGGGACGCGGGCGGGGCCTACCAGGTGGGCTGGTTCCCCGGCGGCCGCTGGGCGGAATGGAACGACCGTTTTCGGGACGATATGCGCCAGTACTGGCGGGGGGATCAGAAAAAGACCCGCGATATCGCCACGAGGCTTTCGGGTTCCAGCGACCTGTACCTGCGGGACGGCCGCAAGCCCTTCCACTCGATTAATTTTATTACCAGCCACGACGGGTTTACCCTGTACGATCTGGTCTCCTACAACAGTAAACATAACGACGAAAACGGCGAGAACAACTGGGACGGCGGAAACGCCAACTACAGCGCCAATTACGGCATCGAAGGCCCCTGTACAAATCCGGCGATAACAAGCGTGCGGATAAGGCAGATGAAGAATTTCTTCGCCTCCATGATGGTGTCCCTGGGAACCCCGATGATCCTGGGGGGGGACGAGATAGCCAGAACCCAGCGGGGAAACAACAACGCCTACTGCCAGGACAACGATATCTCCTGGTACGACTGGTCCCTGCTGGGGGAGAACGCCGCCCTCCACCGTTTTGTAAAAATGATAATCGCCTTCCGGCTGCGGCACCCGGGCTTTATGCGGCCGGAGTTCTATACCGGCCGGGACGGAAACTACAACGCCATCCCCGACATCAGCTGGTTTGATGGAACCGGGGAAACCCCGGACTGGGAAACCATAGGCCCCTGTCTTGCCTTCCGGATGGACGGCAGCAAGGCCGAGGTGCTGGCCGATCAGGACGACAACGATTTTTTTATCATGTTCAACGGCGGCGAAATACCGGTTAACTTTGCGGTGGTTCCCTCTCCGCCGGGGAAAAGCTGGGCGCGGGTAGTCGACACGGGCCTTGAATCCCCGGACGACATCGTGGAGCCCGGATCGGAACTGGTCCTGGGTAAACAGCATACCTACACCCTCAAAGGGCACAGCACGGTTATTCTGCTTTCCAGGTGAGCCTTAAGGAAACAAACCGGTGAACGAAAACAGTTTTGTGCTTGGCGTGGATCTGGACGGGGTGGTGGGGGACTTCTACGGGGCCATGCGGAATATCGCCGCCGAATGGCTCGGCCGGCCCTCGGAATCCCTCACCGTGGACGTGGGCTTCGGCCTGACCGAATGGGGCATCGACGAATTCGGCGGCTACGACAGGCTCCACCGTTTCGCCGTAACCCAGCGGAACCTGTTCCGGGATATGGAGCCGATTCAGGAAGCCCCGGCGACGCTGCGCAAACTCTCCAGCCGGGG
>JAITQR010000067.1 GCA_031288815.1 Treponema sp. | reverse complement strand
GCTTATGTAGTTATAAACGGTTTCAAAGTCGGCGTTTCTTTTCTGTGTTTTTAGATAGTCGGATATTCTTTTTATGGACAGGGGATTACCGGTGTTGTCATACAGAAAGGTGATGATCTTTTCCAGAAGCTGGGTATTCCGAACCTTGTTCCAGTATCGCTTCCTGGAACAGCAAGAGCAGGGTCGATTTCCCGCACCGGCGTATTCCGGTGATGACCTTGATAAGCGGTTTGTCGATGAAGCCCCTGAGCCGCTCTATGTAGGCTGGCCTCGTGAACACGGATACCCCCGAACCTGCCGCGCCCATCCCTATATACCGGAACACGGTAATATACTCGGATTATACCGAAATTCTACCGTGTTTTCAACGATTTATCCGGTTATAACCGAGTAAAATAAGACCAGCCCTAGTAGTTTGAAGCCTAAAAGACATACTTTGAAATTTTACCACGAAGGCGAGGAAGGCGCACAAAGGAGGAAAAAGATAAGGAAACATGGCCCTTCGTGTACCTTTGTGCGCTGGCCAAATGGCCTTCGTGGGTAATATTCTTCATTCCTGGTTTTTCTCTTACCCGGCTGTTTAGTTCAATCAAGGCCCTAGGTTTTCTTTCTGAAAATTCCCAGAATGCGTCCCAGGAGGCCTTTTCCGGCGGGTGTCTCCGGGGGAGCGGGCTGGGCCGGGCCCGGAGCCTTGCCGGGAAGGGCGGGGGACGGCTTTTGTCCGCCCTGTCCGCTCCCGGCGGCGCTTTTTTCCCGACGGCCCCGGGTGGCGGCTTCCGCGCCCTTCCTCCGGCGGCTTCCGCCTTCCCCTTCCCGGCCTTGTCTGTCCGGCTTGCCTTGCTTATCCGGGGCGGTTTTTTCGTATTTGCGTTTGTAGTAGGCCATCCGCTGGTCGAAGGAGAGCTTGGAGATATCCTCCCCGCCGGCGCCGCGGTTTGATCCGGCGGCCTCCCGAAGGCCGGGATCCTGCGGCGCGGTTTCCACGCCGGCGGGCTCGTGCTGGTTCCGCGTCCCCTCCCGGCGACGATCCCGGCGGCCCTGACGCTCCTGGACGGGCCCGTGGCGGCTCCCGCCGGACTGGCGTTCAGCGTCCCGCTGACTGTCCCCGCCCCGGCGGTCCGGGCTCCGGGGAGCCCTGCCGCCCCCGGCTCTGTCCCGGCCTTCCCCGCGGCGGCTTTCTTCCCGGTCCCGCCTGTCCCGGCCGCCGCCGAAGGAGCCGCCGCCAAAAAAATCGGTATGGATCCGCATGCCGGCGCTTTTATCCTCCCCGTAGAGTTCCTCCCCGGCGATTTCCGACGGGATCTTCTTGCCGATGTACTTCTCGATATCGGGAAGCTCGTATACATCCTGCTCGCTTGCCAGGGTAACGGCCTTGCCGGTCTTTCCCGCCCGGGCGGTACGGCCGATCCGGTGGACATAGTTTTCCGATTCCACCGGCAGATCGTAGTTTACCACCATGGCCAGATCTTCTATGTCCAATCCCCGGGCGGCCACATCGGTGGCTACCAGGTAGCGGATATTGCCCGCCTTGAGGTCGTCGATTATCTTGAGCCGCTTGGACTGGGGCAGATCGCCGATGAGAAACTCGCACTGGTAGCCGTTTATCCGCAGCCGTTTCGCCACGATCTCGGTGTAACGCTTGGTGTTGCAGAAAATGATGGCGCTTTCCGGCTTTTCCCGCTCCAACATACCCAGGAGAAGACGCATCTTGCCCTCGCTGGGTACGTGGTAGAGCACCTGTTCGATCTCCTCCACCGTAACCGTTTCGGGCTTAATCTCGATTTCGTAGGGATTTTTAGTGTACTCCCAGGCCAGGTTCTTGACCCAGGTGTTGAGGGTGGCGCTGAAAAGCATGGTTTGCCGCCGGTCGGCCGGGGGAACCACCCTGATAAGCTTGCGGAGATCGGGGTAAAAACCCATGTCGAACATCCTGTCCGCCTCGTCCAGGACGAGGAAGGCGATGTCCATAAGGTTCATTTTGCCGGATTTGTTGAGATCCAGCACCCGGCCGGGGGTGCCCACCAAAACCCGCACGTTGTCCCGCAGCATCTTTTCCTGCTGGACGTAGCCCACGCCGCCGTAAAAACTGCCTATGCCAAAGGGGAGGTATTTCCCCAGGAGTTTCGCCTCTTCCTCAACCTGAACCGCCAGTTCCCGGGTGGGAACCATGATGATGGCCTTCCTCCCGGAAAGGAGATCCTCCGCCAGGAGCCGCTGAAAGATAACAATAAGAAAAGCGGCGGTTTTTCCCGTCCCGGTCTGGGACTGGACATAAAGATCCTGGCCGTTAAAGGCGTTGACCAGTACCTGTTCCTGTACAGGCATACAGGTGACATAACCCGCTTCCGCGATACCCCGCTGCAGATCGGGGTGCAGGTTCAGTTCCTCAAATCTCATAGTATACTTTACTTATACAGATTTTTTTTAGTTATGAATAGAAGTTAAGACTTAATCCCCGCGAAACGCGACAAATTCCTTGAAACCGCATTTGCGTATGCAAATGCAAGGTCTGTCCGCAAAGTAACCGACTTTGTGGACAGACACTAAATAAGCAGCGGGGTTTCCAGCCTCCATTCTTTTGAATTGGCGGCGGAGGTGTCCTCGTTCTCCACGATCACCACCTGGGCGCCGGGCATAAAGGCGTTGGCGTGCCAGGTTCCCCTGGTTACGTTGTAGAGGAGTCCGGGCTGCATCCAGACGATCTCCGGCTCCAAAGGGACATCCCCGTTGCCGCCGAGTACCAGCGCCCCGCTTCCCTTGACCAGTACGAACACCTCATCGGTCTCGC
>JAITQR010000059.1 GCA_031288815.1 Treponema sp. | reverse complement strand
TCCCGGGCCCTGCGGTTAAGGCGGTCTACCAGGGTCTGAATCAGGCGGAATTTGGGCATCGCCACGGACATAATGGCAAGCACCATGCCCATCAGGACGGCCACGGCAAGAATGATGATCCAGCTCATGGACGGCGCCGTACGCAGGGCCATAATAACGCTGCCTACGCCCATGATCGGCGCGTAACAGATCATCCTGATGCCCATGACAAAGATCCCCTGGATCTGGTTGATGTCGTTGGTACACCTGGTAATGAGGGAAGCGGTGGAGAAGGAGTCGAATTCCCTGCTGGAGAAGCCTTCTACTTTTTCAAATACCGCGTACCGGAGATCCCTGGCTATGCCGGCGGCCATTTTCGTGGAGAAAAAATCCACCCCAATCGCCGCAAGGCCCCCCGTCAGCGCCACGGCCAGCATCCCGAGGCCTATGCCGGTAATGGACGAATCTTCCGCGGGCGGGGAAACCCTGTTGACCCTTAAAACCTCGTTCACCAGCCGGGAGAGGAGGCTGGGCAGGGTGAGATCGCAGGCCGCCTGGATAAAAAGCGTTCCCACCGCCAGCACGAGAAGGGGTACAAAGGGCCGCACATACCGCAGCAGCCTTCCCATGCCGTCCACTCCTTTCCCCTAGTATGACCCGGCAGCTTCCGATCCGGTTTCTCCCCTTTTAAAAAATACGATTAAGCGGTCTGGTTACGCCAAACCGCGGAACACGGCGGCTTTTGCCCGTACCCATTCCAGGCGCGAGAGATCTATGCCCCGGGGAAGCGTACAGTCCGCGCCCAGGGCCACTCCGGTCGTTCCCGCCTCCCGGAGCAGCCGTTCGGTTTCCTCCTCAATCTCCGCCTTGCTTCCCCGGTACAAAACGCCGCCGGTGGTATTGTCGAAGCCGCCGATAACGGGTCTGCCGCCGAAGAGCTTTTTACCTTCGCCGAGGGAAACGCCTTCGACGGTGGAGGCCCAGTTGATTACCTGCGCGGGATAGGTGACAAAATGGGACAGATCGTTCCGGTGTCCCGCGTAGCCGCAGACGTGCAGAATATTGAGCCCCCCGGCGTCCGCCGCGGCGGCGAGCACCGCTCTGTCCCCCGGCGCGATACACGCCGCGTGGGTTTTACCGGTAACCCGGGGATCGGGGACATCCTGGGCGCTGTAATAGATGCCGTCCGCGCCGCCTTCTTTGATAACCCCCGCCGCCAGGGCGGCCATATCCGAGGCGGCCTTACCAAGGGCATACCTGACGGCCTCCGCGTCTTCGGCGATAAGATCCGCGAGAAACGCGGCCGTGTTTTCCCGGGTATGGGCATGGGCGAACCGAAACAGCGTGACGGGCGCGAAAATGTTGTAAAACATCATCACCTCAGAGCCGAACTCACCGGTTACCGTTTTCGCGAAGTCAATCTGTTTTTGAATCCACGGATGCGCCGCCCCGATAGGCTCGACTTTCCATAGATCGGCCGCCCTTTCAGCGTTTGCAAACGCCTCGTTGGGATACATGAAGAATCCGTCGGTCATGATCTTGACGAAATCGGGCTTAAAATCGCGGTAAAACTTCCTGAGCCCGTTCAAATCGATATCGAGCATGGACGGTTCCTTGAAAACATCGACCAGCTCGTTTTCCGAAAAATGAAACCAGAACCCCACCGGAACCCGATCCGCCTTTTCATTGTGAAACACCCTGTTAACCAGTTCGCGCTTTGTCATAACACGCATAGTATCAGAAAATAGCAAAACCAGGTCAAGCGGAGGGCGGGGAAGACGGCGACGGCAGTACCGGCCTACAGCTTAATCCGGCCCCGGAAGCTCCGGGAAAGGGTGAGCCGGTCGGCGTATTCCAGATCCCCCCCCACGGGAAGCCCCGAGGCAAGGCGGCTTACCTCCACGTTGAGATCCTTAAGCTGCCGCTGGATGTACAGGGCGGTGGTGTCGCCTTCGATGGTGGGGTTCATGGCGAGGATTACCTCCCGGGCCCGCTGGGTCCGTACCCGGTTTATCAGGGCGCCTATGCTGAGGTTTCCGGGCCCTACCCCCTCCAGGGGCGCGATAAGCCCCCCCAGCACATGGAAAACCCCCCGGAACTCCCGGGATTCCTCGATAACCCGCAGATCCTGGGCCCTCTCCACCACGCAGATCTGGGAGTGATCCCGGCCGGGATCGGCGCAGATAGGGCAGGGGTCGGTTTCGGTAAAGGCGCCGCAGACCGAGCAGCGGCGGATCGCCTGGTGAAGCCCGGCGATTTCGTCCGCCAGGCGGCGGGCAAAACCGGGGTCGCCGTCCAGAATGTGGTAAACTATACGGCCGGCGCTCTTTTTTCCTATGCCGGGCAGCCGGGAAAACAGGGCTACCAGCCGGTCGATGGCGTTGGGCCCGTCCCGTTCCGCTCCGGGCTCCCTCTCCCGTCCCTCCATCAAAGCCCCGGAAAGCCCGAACCGGGAAAGCCCGAACCGGGAAAGCCCGGCATGCCCGGCATATTGGGCATGCCCAAACCGCCCGCCATGGCGCCCATTTCCTGGTTGATCCGTTCCCGGATCTTTTCCATGGCCCCGGTAAAGGCCGCGGCCACCAGATCCTGGAGCATCCCGATATCATCGGGATCCACCGCCTCCGGGGCGATGCGAACCGCCAGAACCTCCATCTTGCCGTTTATATCGATTTCCACCATCCCGCCCCCGGCGGAACCGGTAACCGAAAGGACGGCGAGTTTTTCCTGCAAGGCCCCCATCTGCTCCTGGATCTTCTGGGCGTTCTTCAAAATATCGAAAGGATTGACATTCATACCTACTTGTCCTTTACCACGGTTCCCCCGAATATCCGGCAGACCCGTTCCGTCTTGGGATCCAGCGGCTTTTCCTCATTGTCCGGGGCCTTATCGACGGGCTCCTTCCTGGCGCCGGCCGCCGCGCCTTCCGTAAAATTTCCGGAAAGACCGCTCCATACAGGAACGTCCTCGTCTTCGGCCCCCTCTCCGTCTTCCGGCCCGGGAGAAACGCCGGCTTCGCCAGGTTCTTCCGTTCCCGGTTTCGCCCGCTCCGCCGGATCGCCCACCCCGGCCCGGTTCCCTCCGGCAATCCGGCGCTGGAATTCCTCGGTCAGGGAAGGCCAGCCGCCCCGGGCCGGGCCTGCCTCCGCTTTGGCCCCAAAACTATCCGGGCCGGCCTTAGTTTCCCGGGGAATCCTGAGGGCGGATTCCCCCCCGGCTAAAGGGCGGTCCCGTCCTCCCCGCCCGACAAGGACGCTCCGGGCCGCCTCCACCGCCGCTATGAGTTCCCGGGGGGAGACCCAGCTTTTAAGCCAGGAGAGTTTGCACACCAGGGTTTCAAGCTCGAAACGGGGGGACACGGAATAGCGGATGTCCCGGTAACAGTTCAGCAGCAGATCCAGGGCCTGTTCCAGCTTGGGGGAATCGAAGGCCTCCAGGACCCTGGCGGAAAAACGCTCCGGGCCGTAACCCAGCAGGGATTCCCTGGTAACCCCGCTCTTGAGGAGGAGGAGGCTCCGGTAGTAATTCGCCATGTCTATGATAAACTGTTCAATGGCTACCCCGGAGGAGAGGAGCCGGTCAATGTGGAGGAAACAGGCGGAGGCGTCGCCCTCCGCGCAGGCTTCCGCCAGTTCGTTGAGGGCTTCAAGCCCCACGATGCCCAGTTTCTCCCGGATAAGGGCGTCGCGGATATGCCCTTCGGAAAAGGAGACCACCTGATCGAAAAGGGTCAGGGCGTCCCGGAGGCTTCCGGTGGATTCCCGGGCTATCCAGAAAAGGGCCTCCTCCTCCGCCTGGATGTTCATTTCCCGGCAGACGCTTTTCAGAATCTCCCTGATGGTTTCGATGGGAATAAGCCGGAAACTGAACTGCTGGCAGCGGCTCTTGATCGTGGCGGGCACCTTGTGGATTTCCGTGGTGGCAAAGATAAAGACAATGTAAGGCGGCGGTTCCTCAATGGTTTTGAGCAGGGCGTTGAAGGCGCTGTTGGAAAGCATGTGGACTTCGTCGATGATGTAGACCTTGTAACGGCCCTTCTGGGGGGGGAAAAGCACCTCGTCCTTGATCTGCCGCACATCGTTTACCGAGGTGTTGCTTGCCCCGTCAATTTCGATTACGTCCAGGCTTGAGCCCCTGGCGATCTCGACGCAACTGGGGCAGACCCCGCAGGGCTTGGCGGTGGGGCCGGGGCCCTTTTCGCAGTTCAGGGAACGGGCCAGGATACGGGCGGCGCTGGTCTTGCCGCAGCCCCGGGGCCCGGAGAAAAGATAGGCGTGGGCGATGGTTCCGTTTTCCAGGGAATTTTTCAGGGTAGAGACGACAAATTCCTGGCCCGCCAGTTCGTCAAAGGTCTTGGGCCGCCGCCTGGTGGCGGTTACTTCAAATTTCGGAAGGGCGGCGGCCCCGTTATCTGCCATAAAACCAGTATATTCAAAGGGGGAGCGAAAAGTAAGGGCGGCAAAGCGCCATCCTTAAAAATCCAGCGTCCGTTTCAGGAAACGCCCTGTCCCTGCCCTGCCCAAAAACCTGCCGTTCTCCACCAGCACCTCACCCCGGCGGATCGTCATGATCGGCC
>JAITQR010000048.1 GCA_031288815.1 Treponema sp. | reverse complement strand
CGGTTTTGAGGAAACGGTCTACCTCCTCCTCTTCGGCCAGCTTCCCGATCAAAAACAACTGGAGGATTTTTCCGCCCTTCTGGGAAACAGCCGGGCCCTGCCCAGGAATTTCGCCGAAGACTCGATCATGAAGCTCCCTTCCCGGGACATTATGAACAAACTTGCCCGTTCGATACTGACCCTCTACTCCTACGACGAAGATCCGGAGAACAAGTCCCCGGAGAACGTGCTGCGCCAGTGCATAGAACTTATCGGCCGCTTTCCCACCATCGTGGCCTACGCCTACATGTCCAAAAAGCATTACTATGACCATGAAAGCCTCATCATCCACCTGCCCGAATCTTCAAATTCCACCGCGGAAACCATGCTGGCCCTGATCCGGCCGGATCAGAAGTTCACCCGCCTGGAGGCGGAGATTCTGGATCTGGCGCTGATCCTTCACGCGGAACACGGCGGGGGGAACAATTCCTCCTTCGCGGTTCACCTGATCTCTTCCGCCGATACCGACACCTTCTCCGCCATTTCCGCGGGGGTTCAGTCCCTTAAGGGCTCCAAGCACGGGGGGGCCAACATCAAGGTGATGGGCATGATGGAGGATATCAAGCGGAACGTGAAACTCTGGGACAGCGAGGAGGAGGTAGGCGCCTACCTGGCCGCCCTGCTGCGGGGCGAAGCCTACGACGGTTCGGGGCTTATTTACGGCCAGGGCCACGCGGTGTACACCAAAAGCGATCCCCGGACGATCCTGCTGCGGGACAAGGCGGCCATCCTGGCGGAGGAAAAGGGCCTTGCCAAAGAGTTCAACCTGTACCGGCTTATCGAACGGATCGCCCCGGATGTCTTCCGCAAGGTAAAGGGTTCGGACAAGATCCTCTGCGCCAATGTGGATTTTTACTCCGGTTTTGTTTACCGGATGCTGGGGATACCCCCGGAACTCTTTACTCCCCTCTTCGCGGTCAGCAGGGTTTCCGGCTGGTGCGCCCACCGGCTTGAGGAGATAGTGGCCGGGGGCCGGATCATCCGTCCGGCCTACAAATGCGTCCAGCCCCGGCTTTCCTACCTGCCCATGGACAAACGCTGACCGGGAGCCTGCCGCGCTGGCGGGTTTTTTGCCCAGGGCGTCTTTGGCGTTCCTTTACCATAACGAGACATTGCGGGGACAGGCGAGAGATCGTATACTGAGGTCTCCATGTTTGACGACTGTATTATCATGGCCGGGGGATCGGGAACCCGGCTCTGGCCGGCCAGCAACTCAAGGCGGCCGAAGCAGTTTCTGCCCCTTTCCCGGGAACCCGGAACAGCCGGTAAAAGTTTTTTCTCCACCGCCCTTGAACGGGCGTTTGCCCTTACCCGGAGGCGGGGGGGCAGGGTTATTGTTATCGCCGGTAAAAGCCATGTGCCCCATGTAACCGCGTCCTGCGCTTCCCTGGGGGAAGAAGAAAGAAAGCGCGTAGTGCTTATCCCCGAACCGGAGGCAAGGAACACCGCCCCGGCTATCGCCTGCGGGACGATCTACGCGGAACGTAGCGCGGGGGAAAGCCGGAACATCCTGGTCCTTACCAGCGACCACATCATCGGCCCCCTGGACCTGTTCAAGGCCGACGCGGAAGCCGCGGGCTTCTTTGCCCGGCAGGGAAAACTCGCCGTTTTCGGTATCCCTCCCGCCGCGCCGGAGACCGGTTACGGCTATATTGAGGCCGGGGACGCCCTGTCTTACCCTGCCCCAGACAAAGAACAGGCCACGGCGGGGGCGCGGGCTTTCGCGGTTAGATCCTTCCGGGAAAAACCGGATCGGGCCGCCGCGGAAAATTTTGTCGCCGCCGGCCGTTTCTACTGGAACTCGGGGATGTTCGCCTTTTCCACCCCCTTCATGCTTGAAGAATTCCGCCGTAACGCCCCGGAGGTACTGGGTCCCTTTGAAAAATTGGGCCTCCCCGGGGGAAGCCGCGGCGAAAAGGGCCTCGCCCTTATGGACGACTGGCCCGGCCTTGGGGACGCCTACCGGGAAGCCAAAAGCATTTCCATTGATTACGCGGTGGCGGAAAAATGCCGGGAAACCGTGGTGATACCCGCCCGCTTCGACTGGATCGACATCGGCAACTGGGACGAATACGCCAAACTCCTCAAGGATACGGGATCGGAAGTGTACGGCGCCGGGGCAAAGGATTGCTTTGTGGATTCCGATATCCCGGTGGCTCTGGCTGGCGTGGAGGGACTCATCGTAACCCTGCGATCCGGCCGTGACGGGTCTCCCCCCTCACTGCTTATCGCGAAAAAGGGGGAAAGCCAGCGGCTCAGGGAGATTGTGGACCAGATTAAGGCCGCGGGACGGACAGAACTGCTGTAAAGGCGTAAAACGAGTTCGCCGCGTCGGCGGAAAAAGCCCTCACCATTCCCGCGCTTTAAAGCCCTCCGGAGCTTCCGCCAAGGCTACCGAGTCCCCCGACTGTACCAACACATACAATCCCTTCTTCTGCGCGTATTCCCTCACCTTCCCCGAAACCACCATGCCCGCCACAGCCCCTACCAGCTTCCGCTTGTCCCCGCGCTTATCCAGCTGTTTCCTCACCTTCTCTATCCGTTCCACATGCGCGTCCACATCTTCCTCACCCAGATCCGACTTTATCTCCACCGGCATCGCGTAGTCCCCGTTCTCCAGAAACATATCCACCTGCGCGACCGTCCGGTCATCCTCCCAAAACTTCATGGGCCCGCCCCGGGTAAAGGCGTAACCCATGGCTTTGAATTTCTCCCAGAGCTTGGCGGAGACCATTTCCTCCGCCCACTTACCGAAGGCGTTGTTGAGTCCGCCGATATTTTTGGACAGTTCCTTGATCTGCCTGTCGGTTTCCACCCGCCGCCGATCGGCTTCTTTGGACAGTTCCTTGATCTGTTTGTCGGTCTCCTGGAACATCGCCCAGACTTTCTCAAAACTCAGATCCTTGGCGGCTTCCGCCGCTTCCGCCGCTGTAAGCATCATCCGGCCCCCCATGACTACTATACATGGGTTGTGCCATACCGGTCAAGAAAAAACGGCCGCGCGCCAGGCGCAAGATTTAACGTAGGGCAGCGCGGGATGTTGATCGCCCCTTTTATTCTCACTATGATAAACCGACCTTCCAAGGGGGGATCATGAGCGGACAGACGGCGGCCCGGATCGGGGGTAATCCCGGTGCCGGGCCGCGGGACT
>JAITQR010000012.1 GCA_031288815.1 Treponema sp. | reverse complement strand
CGGCCCGCCAGGTTGGGGAGGCGGTGTTCCAGGGCGGCCAGGGAGATCTCAATGTCCTCCTCCGCCTCGTAACTGCTCAAAACCCCCACGGTAACCATGTCTATGGGCCGGAGGACGTTCCAGTTGAAGGTAAGGCCCACATAGGGAGTCGTGCGGCCCGCGGCCATGGGTTTAATGGTCATGACCGGCTTCTTCGCCTCGTGGATGATCCGGATAACCGACTCAATTTCCACCTGCATCATAAAGCCCAGGCAGTTGAAGATCTGCACGTAGGTTTCCACATCGTAGCCGTTGAGATCGCAGTACTGGATCACCTCGGGCATGTGGGCGCTTACTCCCGGGATAAGCCCCTCCTCCCGGATCATGGACAGGTAGTCCGGAAGCCGATCCATGGTTTTGCGGTTCTTGTTTACCAGTTGCTCGCAACTGGCGTGGTGGATCAGGCAGAAAGCCGCCCCGATAGCCTTGCCGCGCTTGAAGATTGCGGCGCAGTCCCGCCGGGCGCCGGCATTGTCGTCCACGTTGATCACCGGGGTGTCAATGAGGATCAGGGCCTTCCCCAGGGCATCTTGGGCTTTATGGATGCCCTCCGCCGCGCCGGGATGGGTGGAAAAGGGACCCATGATAGCGTCCACCCCGGAGGCCAGATAGACTTCCAGGACGGGCACAAAGGACAGAGGGTCGGCGTGAAAATCCCTGATAAAGGTATCCGCCGCGTGGCCGGTGTGGCTCCAGCCAAAAAACCAGTTGGTTCCGATAAGCATCCGGGGAAGGGAACGGCCCCCCACCATTGTTCTTGGAAAAGACATGCCTTCCTCCTCGCGTTTCCGATTATTCCATGATAAAAAGTCCCTTGTAAACAAGGTCAAGCGCCGTGGGTGATCTTCATCTTCCCCCCTTTCCGCTGTATTATAAAAACATGGAAGAAAACCTATTTGGCTTTTGGACGGCCTACGGCGCCGCCGCCTTTGAACTGGTTAAGGATATTATTACCTCCCTGGTGATCATCGCGGCGGGTCTCGTCCTGAACCGTCTGGCCCGGCGGCTTATCAAAAAGGCGGCCGCCGCAAAGAGCGGCCTGCCGGGGCTGGCCCCGGACGATATGGTCACCTCCGTGATGCTCCGGATAGTGAGCTACGGGATCTTTATTATCGCGGTGATCATGATCCTTACGGCCTTCGGGATCAATACCGCCAGCCTTATCGCCGTGCTGGGAGCCGCGGGGGTGGCGGTGGGGCTGGCCCTGAAAGACACCCTGGGGAATATCGCCGCGGGAATCATCATCCTGTTTCTGGGGAGTTACCGCCGGGGGGAGTATATCGAATTCGGTTCCTACAGCGGCTCGGTGCGGGACATCAATCTTTTTACCACCATCCTGGAAACCCCCGACGGGATCTATGTTTCCGCCCCCAACTCCAGCGTCTGGAACACCCCCCTGAAAAACTACTCCCGAAACGGCAAACGCCGGATGGATCTTTCCGTGGGCATTTCCTACTCAGACTCCCTGGATACCGCCTTCAGGGTGATGGGCGAGATCGCCGCCGGGGAAAGCCGGTTTATGAAAGAGCCGGCCCCCCAGGTTCTGCTCCAATCCCTGGGGGAAAGTTCCGTGAACATCATGCTCCGGGCCTGGGCTTCCACGGGCGATTACTGGAACATTTACTGGGATCAGACGCGGAACATCAAAATCCGGATCGAGGAAGCGGGGCTGCACATCCCCTTCCCCCAGCGGGATCTGCACATCATCAACGCGGCCCCGCCCGAAGCGCCCGGCCCGGCGTCCTCCTGAGGGGCGTGTCGCAATGCCGGCTTTGTTTTGGGAGAAAGCGGCAAGGGGACTGGTTTTTGTTCTCCTGATTTCTCTTTGGGGCTGCGCGTCCCTCGCAAGGGACGGACGGGAAAAGCTGTCCCTGCCTTACCCGGCGGAGGAGGATATAAACGGTGTCTTCCCCGAAGCGGTGTATATAAAAACACGCACCCAAACCTTTAACACGTACCACTACTACACCCTGCACGAGGGCCTCATTTGGTACAAAAGCAGAGACCCTAAAAAGGAACCCCTTGACTGGACGCTTTTCCAAAAGACGGGACTTCCCCGGGATCCCTGGAAGGTAGGTTTCAACAAGCCCGAAAGGATCGTTGAAATATCCGCCGACGCCGACGAACTGGCCGCCCTTTCCGACGAAGGCGGTTTTTACCGTTTCTGTTTTGACGTGATAATTACCCGCAAAAACAATGTGTGGTTCGACCGCCAGGGCTGGCCGATTGAAGAACAGCTTTTTCTCGATACGCGTACCGTAAGCAAGCTCGCCTGGGCCCTGGGAAAACGGAACGGCCAGGTACTGTACTACGAAGATCCCTTCGGGAACCAGCACCACAACGGCACGCAGGAAATCGCGACCACCTATGTACTGCTGGAGGACGGGCAGGAAATAGCCTACGCCGATACCGGCTTGCGGAGCGACTTTAGCAGAAATTATATCGGCCCCGAACGGGGCGCGTTTAAGGCCGCGGCCCTTTCCGCAAGCGCGTCCACCATGTTTGTGATGAACGACGCGGGGGAAATGTACACCCGTATCGCCGATTTTGACATTGTCGGCTGCGATCCCATGCTTTTCAAGTACACCTATATTCCCTACAAATCCGAAATCCCCGGAACCAATTATTTTTCCAACCTTACCGAATGGGGCCTGCCCTCCGAGGACTGGCGCGCCCAGCCCCCCATCCCCCTGGGCGGAAAGGCCGCGCTCTCCCGCCATCTCACGATACTGCAGAACGGACAGGGCAACGGGGCCCGGGAACTGCGCGTGGCGGGGCTGAACGGGGAAGGGAAGACCGGCTACTGGACCAAGGCGATTTTCGGCGAATCCTGGATCTTCAGGACGGTTCCCCTTCACCTGCCCCCTTCTTCCCTGCTGCGAAACACCGGCAATCCCGGCCGGCGGGGGGACACCCTGGATCGCGCGTTCCGCGGTTTTGGGTGGAACGCCGGCAAGAAAGAGGAGGTCGTATATGAAATACCAAACTTTAACATACTGGAAGGGAGCTGTGAGTTGCGCATAACCAGGGGGGATGAAACATGCGCCCTGACCCTCTATCCGGTAGAACTGTGGACCTACCAAAAACGCAATTTCTCGCCGGGAAGGGCCGGGGCGCCGAAAATGTTTCTGGTAACAATCTCCCTTGATGAAAACGCCCTTGCCGGGCTTTCGGATAGTTTTGCCGCCTTTGTCCAGCGGCGCTTTGGCGGGTACAACAAGAAACTTTTCCACTACAGCCTGGCGGCAAAGAACACTTTCTGTTTATTGCAGAACAGCGTTGTTACGGATCAGATTATTTTTCTTACCGATGGAACCATTTCGGATAATTTTCCGGAATTTGAGGACTCCTGGTACCTGGATTACTCCAACGCGGTAGCGAATTACAATTCCGCGGAATTGACCGTGGAAAACCAGTTTCTCAGGCCCGGCCAGGTAAAGGCCAAAATTGAACTGAACAAACGCCTGCGGGAGCGGCTTAAAGCGGAGATAAGAGAGGCGGACGAGCTTAAACTCCTGGGCTTTGGCGTGGAATTCGGCTATCTGCCCCTGGACGGAATCGCCCGGCTGAGCCCCCTGCAGTTTATCGACGTCCCCAAGATCCGTACCATGACCCGGTTTGGCGCGAGAATCGTGCTGCTGAACAACGCCTATACCTACCAGGTTTCGGACATTCAGCGGTGGTTAAACCAAACGGTAATCTATCTGCTGGATCTGCGGATCGCCTGTTACGCCGAACTTGCCAAGCGGCTTCCTGAGGGGGGAAGCCCCGTTTCGCTTCCCCCCTGGTATTCGGAAGGGATATCCGCCTATTGGGACATTGCGGGTTTTCCGCGTAAAGTCCGGGGTACCTTTTCCATACCCCGGCTGTACCAGACGGAGGAACTGCCCGCGGATTTGACTTTTACGATCCCTGAAACCGGAAAACAGGTCTTCGGCTGGCATCTTGCCTTTGACACATCCCCGTCTTTTACGCTGTTTGTCGACCCGGGAAAAAGCCTCAAAACCATATACGGGCGTAAGGGCAAAAGCCCCGGCGAGCTTCCCCTCAGCGTTGACTGCACCCTGTATGTCAACTCCGAGGCAAAGACCGGCTTTGAGCAAACTTTTGCCGACTGGAGCCTCGCTCCCTTTAGCAAATGGAGCCAGCGCGGCATAAACGCCCGGCTTACTTTTGACGGGGAGTATTTTGAAATACGGGAATACCCGGCTGTTTACGGTGGTAAACCAATTTTCCGCGGAAAAGCGGTGTTTTGAGCGGGATAGCTTAACCGGTATCCGTAACAGCCCCTTTTGAGGAGCCTATGGCTTGCAGTATCTCCCTGGAGCGGGTCTCGGCGGCTTCGGCTTCGGCGGCCCTGCCCTGCTTGCGGTACACTTCGCCCAGGGCGCGCCAGTCCATGGCGATGCCCCAGGAATTTTCAGCCCGGCGATCCAGGGCCAGGGCTTCCTCCAGGGCCGCCGCCGCTTCCCCGTAGCGGCCCGCCACCGAGCGGATCGAGGCGATGAGGTACCAGTCGTAGGCGGCGTATTCCAGGTAGTTGTCCTTTTCGTGGATAGCCAGGGACTTTTTCACCGCGCCTTCGGCTTCCGCAAAGCGGCGGTTTTCCTTTTCCGCCAGGCCGATAACCGTCCAGCCCAGGGCCACGGAGAGTTTGTCGTTCTTTATCGATCCCAGATCCTGTTCCACCTGGGTTTTTACCAGCGGGGCGCTTTGGGCGCCGGAACCGTCCCGTATGGCCCCAAGCAGTCTTCCCCGGGCGGCGTAGATCCGGCAGACCGCGGCCAGTTCCCGATCCCCCCGGACGCCGGCATTGCCTCCGCCGCCCTCCGCTTCCGCCAGGGCGGCCGCCCATTCGGCATCGGCTTCTTCCCGCCTGCCCTGGGAGAAGAAGATGTTCCCCCGGGAAAGGTTCGCGCGGACCCGCAGGGAAAGATCGTCCGTGGCCACGGCGATCCGCCAGACTTCGTTCAGAAGGCTCAGGGCGGTTTCCAAATTGCCCCGGTCCGTCTCCTGGTTCGCAAGGGCAAGCTGACGTTCCCCGGCGGTTCTCAGGCTGGTCGTCTCGGCGGGCCGCTTGGGGGCGGACGAACAGCCGGCCAGGAGGGAAAGGGCGCAGAAGAGGGTTAGCAGGCTGTCACGACTAAACGCGCGCCTAAGAAATTTTACCACCAAGGCCGAAGGCCAGGCGAAAAGGCGCGTAAAGGAAGGAAGGATAAGATGAGCTTGTTCCAAAACCCGGTTATCCGGCGTACCTAGGGCGGCAAGCCGCTTGTTTTTTTCCAAGCCTTTGGCGTCTTTGGCGATCATTGCCCTGCCTTCCTAAAATTCGATGTCCCGCAGGCTGGTTCCTGTAGGCTCCGTTTCAACCCTGGGGGGAATGCCTTTCCTGAGAAGGGGATTGTTAGTCAGGGCGGTCAGCACGTCCTGGGCCTTTTCCAGGGCGGTCCGCAGTTCGTTTACCGTGGCGGCGATCTGGGGCATCTGGAGCGGCAGATAGGCGCTGGTCCGTTCCAGGTTTTTCAGGGTTTCCGACACCGATTCCAGGGAGGAAACCAGGTTGGCGTAGACCGGCCCCTGGCTGTCCAGCACGGAAGACACGGTTCCTTCCGGGCTGACCAGCATTTCCGAAAATGATTCGAGGTTGTTCAGGATGGGCTGCAAATCGGCCAGCACCCCGTTCAGGGAAGCGGTAATACTCTCCAGGTTTCCGGTGATGCTTCCGCTGGTGGAGTCCAGCACTCCGGGAATGCCGGCGGTTATTTCCTGGACCCCGGCGACGGTCTTTTCCACCTCCTCCAGAGTCCGGCCCAGAACGGTCTCGCCGGTTCCCGCGAAGGCGTCCTCAACCTGGTTCAGTATACGGTTGACGTTCTCCAGCAGGGAGCCGGCCCGGCCGAGGATCAGGCTGATGCTGTCGTCCCGGAGGGGGATGGCCGCCAGGCCGCTTTTCTGCAGCTCCCTCCCCTCCGGGGAATTGACGTTGGGGATAAGACCCCCCTCGGCCAGGGTTTCCTCCCCCCGGCCGGGATGGAAGAGAAACTGATTCCCCAGTACCGGTATGGGCCCCACAACCATTTCCACCAGGGAACCGGAGCGAACCCGGGAAATGTAGGTGTCGAAAATGTAGAAATGCACCTCCACCCTGTCGTCGCCGGTAAGATCAAAGGACTTTACCCTGCCGATGGTAAATCCCTTGTACTGAACCGCCATGTTGTTGCTCAAACCCGCCGCCGAATCGAAATAGCTTACAAAGTTGTAATCCTTGGCGAACCAGCGCTGGTTGGAACCCAGCATGAAAATCACAAACACCAGGGCGCCAAGGGCGATGATCACGAATAAACCAACGATCTGGTCGGCAAAACGGATGGTTAGCCTCATGCGGTAATTTCCTGTTGAAGATAGCGGGCTATATCATCGTCCGACTCGATCTGATCCCGGGTAAGCCTTATGAAAAGCTCCCCCCCCATGATCAGCAGTACATAATCCGCCAGGCTGCGGACAAGGCGGGGATCGTGGCTGACAAAGACAACCGTATGCCCCTCCGCCTGATGCTGCCGCACCAGCCTTACCAGGCGCTGGGAGGCGCTATCGTCCAGGGATTCGGTCCACTCATCCAGGAAGAGAATCCGCGGCCGGCAGATTATGGCCCGGGCAAAGGCGATAAGCTTCTGTTCCCCCATGGAAAGCTGGGAAGGCCGGAAACTCAGCTCCTTCCGGTAACCCACGGCCTTCAGTACCTGATCGATGCGTTCCTCCCGCTCTTTCCGGGCCATGGAGGGGAAATGAACCCGCAGGGGGAGATCCAGTATCTCCAAAAGGCTCTGATTGGCCCAGAGGGCCGAATCCTGGAAAACCACCGCCGCTTCCTGGCGGAATTCCAGATTCTCCCGGTGGTTCATGTGGGTATTGTTCTTTCCCCGGAAACTTACCTCCCCCTTGTTGGGAACCAGGAGACCCGCGGAAAGTTTGAGTACCGTGCTTTTGCCGTCCCCGGAAGGCCCCACCAGGGCGGTGGTTTTGCCCTCCTCGTACTGGTAGGAAAAATTTTTCACCAGCAGCCGGTCCTGGGCGGAAAAACTTACATTGCTAAGCTCCAGAAAAGCCATGCCCCCTACCTCATTATCATATTATACAAAAGAGAGAGGAGAACATCGAGTATAATACAGCCCCCGAAAGCGGAGCCTACCGCCCGTAATCCCGCTATGGGAACCTCCGTACTGGATCGCTGCACCGCGAAGCCCTGGATCAGGGCCATCATGGCGATAACCATGCCGAAAGCGATACTTTTTATGATGGACAGGAGAATGTCATGGAGAGTCATGGCGTTGAGCAGGTTGGTAAAGTAGATCGAGGCCGGCATGGCGTTGAAAAGCTGGGCCACCAGGAAGGAGCCCGCCAGGCCGAAGAGGGAAAAGTAGATGTTGAGCAGGAACATCGAAACGGTTACCCCCAGGAAACGGGGAACCGCCAGGTACTCGATGGGATCGATACCGATGGAAATGTAGGCTTCCACTTCGTGGGAGATCACCATGCCGGCCATTTCGGTGGCGATGGCGGTGGCGGATCGGGCGATAATGATGAAGGCGGTTAAAAGGGGCCCCAGTTCGCG